>NZ_WIWK01000090.1:0-25323 GCF_009600165.1 Pseudomonas sp. FSL R10-0399 | reverse complement strand
GGCCGCAGGCGTGCCCGTGGTGCCGGGCTCTGCGGATGAGCTGTTCGACGTTGAGTCCGCGCTCAAGGCCGCCGAGTCCGTGGGCTATCCCTTGCTGATCAAAGCATCGGCCGGTGGCGGCGGGCGCGGGATTCGCTTGGCGCAAAGCGCCCAGCAACTGAGCGAAGAATTCCCGCGCGCCCAGCGTGAAGCGCAGACCGCGTTCGGCAATGGCGCGGTGTATCTGGAGCGCTTTATCGGCAAGGCGCGGCACATCGAAGTCCAGGTACTGGGCGACGGTCAGCGCGCCGTGCATCTGTTTGAGCGTGAGTGCTCGTTGCAGCGCCGTCGGCAAAAAGTCTTCGAAGAAGCGCCGTCACCGGTCCTCACTCAGCAACAGCGCGAAACCCTCTGCGACAGCGCCGTACGCTTGGCCGAGTCGCTGGGCTACAAGGGCGCTGGCACGCTGGAATACCTGTACGACGATGAGACAGGCGAGTTCTTCTTTATCGAGATGAACACGCGGATCCAGGTGGAGCATCCGGTCAGTGAATTGATCACTGGCATCGACCTGGTCCAGGCCATGTTGCGCATTGCCGCTGGCGAGCCGTTGGGCTTGCAGCAAAGCGATATCCGCCTCAATGGCGCAGCCGTGCAAATGCGCCTGAATGCCGAAGACCCGGCGCGCAATTTCTTCCCCAGCCCCGGTGTGGTCGAGGCGTTGGTCTGGCCGCAGGGCGAGGGCGTTCGCGTCGACACGCACCTGTATCAAGGCTACCGCGTGCCGCCATACTACGACTCGTTGCTGGCCAAACTGATTGTGCACGGCGCTGACCGTTCGCAAGCCTTGGCCCGGGCATCAAGCGCGGTAGAACAGACTCAACTGGCCGGCATGGCCAGCACCTTGTCGTTGCATGGCCAGTTGTTGAAACAGCCGTGGCTGCACAGCGCGGACTTCAACACCGGCACCTTGGAGACCTGGTTGGCTGAGCACTCTGGTGGAGGTGACGCATGAATACCCCAATCCGCTACAGCTTCGGCGCGGACGAGCATTTGTTTGCCGAAGTCAGCGACAGCATGTCCTTGGAGGCCTTCTTCAAAGGCATGGCCGTCACCCGCGCCGTGGAGCACATGGCCCTCGATGGCGTGCTTGATGTGTGCCTGGCCAACGCTTCATTCCAGATCCGTTTTGACCCGGACCGCATCGCTCCTCAAACGCTGCTCGACGCCGTAAAAAGCGCCGAAGCGGAGGCCGTCGCCGAGCGCTCGTTGCACACCCGCATCATCGAAATCCCGGTGCTTTACAACGACCCGTGGACCCACGAAACCCTGATGCGTTTTCGCGATCGTCACCAAGACCCGAGTGCCACGGACCTGGAATACGCCGCCCGCATCAATGGCCTGGCCGATGTCGAGGCCTTCATCGAAGCCCACAGCGGTGCGCCGTGGTTTGTCTCCATGGTCGGCTTTGTTGCCGGGCTGCCGTTCATGTTCCAGATGGTGGAGCGCGAGCGGCAATTGCAGGTGCCCAAATACCTGCGGCCGCGCACCGACACGCCCAAATTGACCCTCGGTCACGGCGGTTGTTTTGGCTGCATTTACTCGGTACGCGGCGCGGGCGGCTACCAAATGTTTGGCGTCACCCCGGCGCCGATCTACGACCCGCAGCAGAACCTCGCCTACCTCAAGGAACACATGGTGTTCTTCCGCCCCGGTGACATCGTGCAATTCAAACCGATGAGCCGCGAAGACTACGACCACGCCGTGGCCGAGGTCGACGCCGGGCGTTTCGATTTGCGGATCCGGCCGGTGGAGTTCTCGCTGGACGCGTTTCTGGCCGACCCGGTTGGCTATCCACAGTCTTTGTCGCAGGTGCTGGCATGATCAAAGTACTCAAACCCGGACTCGCCACCTCGGTTCAAGACTTGGGCCGCGAAGGCTACTACCACTTGGGCATCCCGCCATCCGGCGCGCTCGACCAATACGCCTTGAGCGCCGCCAACCAGTTAGTGGGCAACCCGGCCGGTGCAGCGGCGCTGGAATGCACGCTGCTGGGGCCGGAACTCGAGTTCCAGCAAGACGCGCTGGTCGCGGTCAGCGGCGCCCACATGACCCCCCGCCTCGACGGTGTAGAAATGCACCCCGACACCGCGTTCTCGGTGAAGGCCGGGCAAGTGCTGCGCTTTGACTTTCCGAAGGCGGGCGCCCGCATGTACCTGGCGGTGGCGGGTGGTATCGACGTGCCGGTTGTGCTCGGCAGCCGCTCCACCTATGCCCTTGGCGGGTTGGGCGGCTTCAACGGTCGGCGGTTGGTGGCGGGCGACGAACTGCCTGTGGGCATTGCCAGCGGCAAAGGCCGCGCCGGGGCCAGCTTGCCCATGGCCTTGCGCCAGGCCATTGGTGGCGAAATCACCCTGCGGGTCGTCCCGGGCCTGTACTACGAGCGCCTCAGCGAAGCGGCCGCGCAAAGCTTCTTCGCCGAACCCTGGACCGTCGGCTCCGAGGCTGATCGCATTGGCTACCGCTTCAAGGGCGGCAGCGCCTTGAGCTTCCAGCCACGCGAGCAACCGTTTGGCGCCGGTTCCGACCCGTCCAACATCGTCGACAGCTGCTACCCGATTGGTTCGATCCAGGTCCCTGCCGGGCTTGAACCCATCGTTTTGCACCGCGACGCCGTCTCGGGTGGCGGCTACGCCATGATCGGCACCGTCATCAGCGCCGACCTCGACCTGATCGGCCAAATGCAACCCAACCAAAAGGCCCGCTTCGTCAGCGTCACCCTCGACCAAGCCCTCGAAGCCCGGCGTTCCTACAAGAAAAAACTCACCTGCCTGAGCAAACTATTCACCTAACCCCACCCACGGTAGGAGCGAGCTTGCCTCGCGATCTTTTGACCTTTAAAAAGATCGCGAGACAAGCTCGCTCCTACAGTTTTTACGCTGAGCAAGACAACTGATAGAGGCCGTTCGGGGTTTCCAGTGTGCTCTCTACCCATGTTTGGATAGTCCGCACTTGCGCTGGGGTGAGGTCGTACTCATAGATTGCTTCTTCATCCGAAGCCCATCCCATGAGCGCTTTGAGCTGTTCAGCATGCTCGCCAGGGATAGGCACTTCGTTTATTAGCTCTTGCGTGGTCTTGTCGAAAATCAAAACAAAATGGTTCATGGTTCTACTTTCCTGGTGGGTTTGGCGGGTTTCGTTTGTTCACCGGTGTTTGCATTGAACTCCCCCAAGTGATTGCCGCGTTTGTCGTACATTTCTACCGCGCCATGCTGGTAATCCCATTCAAGTATTCTGCCGTCTGAGACTTTCCAGCGTAAAAGTCTTGGCCGGTGCAACTTTGGCATCTGGATAAGCGGGCAAAGCATTGGGCGCTGGGTGATACCCATGCCCCGGCACACTCAACACAACATAAAGCGGCGCCACACCCGAGTCAGCCGGGAACACCAAAATGAAGTCTTTGTAGTCCGGTGGATAAATCGGATTAACGATCAGCGCGTCAGCGGCTTTTGTCGGCGGGTAGATCCATATGTGCGGAGTGTGCGGTGCACCTTTCAGCGGTGGAATCCCGAGCGTGTCCTGAGGGTTTATCGCGGGCGTCCAGATCAACTCCACACCATCGCCAAAGTCCGCCACCTGCTGCGAGCCGCGCGGGGTGAACTGGATGACGTCGATCATTTCCCATTCGGGTGTTGAGCCGGTGTAAAAGCCATAGCCCTTGAGCGATCCATCTGCCTGTTGCTCAACCTGCAAGCGCATGCGGGTGCGGGCCTGCTTGAGTGAGCGCAGTTGGTCTTCGGTGTACAGGGCGCTGTCAGCCAGTGAAGACGGCCATAAAAAGGCGAGCACGCCCAACAACGTGCTGGCAATCATCGTTCCGCCAACGGCGGCAACGCCTCCAGTGGCGGTCGTTCCAGTGGCGGTGCCGCCCAAGGCCAAACCACCGATCCCCGCCGGTACCGCGCCACTGATTAATGCCAGTGGTACCAACCCGGAACTGTCGGTCTGGGACCCACCCAAAATCGCAAAATTGCCGTAGTCACTCAGGCTATCAACCGGCACGAAACCCGCCGGGTCGCTGTAGTTGATAACGGCATCGGGCAGCTTGCTGCACTTGGCGAACACACAGCCCCGCCGCTCAGGTTTTTGTTGGCTTTGCTGAGCGGTCGCTTCAGCTTGGCGGCGCGCCATGTAGGCCTCTTGCCGGGCCTGAATGGCCTCGAAGGCCTTGATCCCGGCATCACGCTCTTTGAGTTCGGCCGGGGTCATGTCATCAAAATACGAAGCGCCTTGGCCGCCATCGCCACCTACACGCCTTAGTGTTTGCGTCACACCTTGCTTGCTGCTCATAGGGCGCCTTCCAGTAGGAGAGCGGCGCACGGTATCGGCATCAAAATGCGGCTGAAATCAGCTTGATCGGCAATGTCTGTAGGCCGACAGACTTAGGCCTGAAGGATTTTTACAGCGCGCAGTTTGAGAGGCGGGCACAGAAAAGCGCACGCTCCTACGTGAAGTGCGGCAATGGATGGCTTCGTGGCGTTGAGGGCAGGGGTACTGTGCACCGTCACTGAAATAAACAGTGGTCGGGCCTGGAAACCCGGGTAACAATAATCGCCTTAACGCCCATCTAGCTTTGATTGCTGGCGTTTGTATGCGTTATGGCGGCTATGCGCGGGAGGTCTTCAGGCCTGCCGGGTTCCTATTGTCCCGGTTTTCCAGCCCGCGTATGGCTGTCACCTTTTGCCTGGAAACAAAAATGACAGCTCTTAATTACTTTAGGAGCAAGATCAATGACCACCTCTTCCCCGATCAAAACCCTTGGCGTCGTGACCTTCGGCCCTTGCGGCGCAGACGACCATCAGCTGTTTCGTGTAAACCCGGATATCCCGCTGCGCCAAGCGCTAGAGCAAGTCTCGGCCTTACTGTTCTGTGCCAAAAAGCTGGCCCTTGATGCTGCCTTGGAACACGACGGCGAACGCCATGCCTGGGCCTCGCACTACCTGTGCGACATGGGCAAAGCCGTCATCGACGACCTGTGCCTGCACGACCTCTAACCAGCCTCCGACTCTGTAGGAGCGAGCTTGCCTCGCGATCTTTTAAACGATCAAAAGATCGCGAGACAAGCTCGCTCCTACAGATGAACAGCACTAAATCGACTATCCTCGCAGCCTCAGCAAGCGCGCAGCGGCATAAAGGAAGTCCCCATGGCATTTGATTTGAGCAACACCTTGGTCGTCGGTATTTCCGCTACCGCGCTGTTCGACATGAGCGAATCTGACCAAATGTTCAAGGACGGCCTCGAAACCGACCCTGAGAGCGCGATCCCCAACTACCGCCGCTACATGCAAGAGCGTGAAAACGAACTGCTGAAGCCCGGCACGGGGTACTACCTGGTCAAAGCCCTGCTGGACCTGAACCAGCATCGCAAAAGCGACGACCAAGCGCCGCTGGTCGAAGTGGTAGTCATGTCCCGCAATAGCCCGGACACCGGCATCCGCGTGCTCAAAACCATTCGTCACGACCAACTGGCAATCACCCGCTCGGCCTTCACCGGCGGAGAGTCAGTGGCCGATTACATCGACGCCTTCGATGTGGACCTGTTTTTGACCACCAACGTTGACGATGCGCAAAAGGTCATCGACTCCAGACAATGCGCCGCAGCGATCCTCACCGCACCCCCGGCCAACGCCCCGCAAATCCCCGAAGGCCAAGTGCGCATCGCCTTCGACGGCGACGCCGTCCTGTTCTCCGACGCCAGCGAACTGGTCTACAAAACCAAAGGTTTGGTCGCCTTCCAGGCGCAAGAAGATGCGCTGCAACACACCCCCATGGAAGAAGGGCCCTACGCCAGCCTGTTAAAAAAACTGGCCAGCCTGCAAGAACGCCTGCCCACCGGCAGCAAAGACTCCCCCATCCGAATCGCCATCGTGACTGCGCGCAATTCCCCCTCAGAAATGCGCGTCATCAACACCCTGCGCGCTTGGGGCGTCTACGTCGACGAAGCTTTCTTCCTCGGCGGCGTCGGCAAAGCCAAAGTACTCACAGCCTTCAACCCGCACATCTTCTTCGACGATCAAGACATCCACCTGGAAGCCGCCGCCACCCTGGTGCCTTCCGGCAAAGTGCCGTACCTGACGCGCACAAACGTACTGGAGCTACCGGCTCCGGCTAACAAGGAAGGGGGTGTGTTGGAAGCGGCCGATTCGGGGGTTGAGTCGGCTGAGCCGTAGAAAGGCTCAATACAAAGAAAAGATGGCGCACCAGGCGGGATTCGAACCCACGACCCCTGCCTTCGGAGGGCAGTACTCTATCCAGCTGAGCTACTGGTGCAACGCGGGCGCCATGATACTCATCTGCGTGTCGCCCGTCCATGCCGCTGATTCGTCGGGTGTTTCTTTGTGCGTTATGGGGTATTAATGAGGACTAGGTGAGAAAAGGGTGAAATCAGGCCGTTTGTTCTTTTTTTCGAACAGCCTATTGTCCTTTACCCCTGTTGACCCTAGGATTCGTTTGAGATTTCAAACGCTCTTGTCTGAGTGCTGAATCGCACGGCTTATTCTTTGTGCGCTATCCAAGTACTTTGGCAGTGAATGACTTCCTGACGGCAGCCTTCTATGGCGCCTTTCTTCTATCAATAATTCGCCCCGCCTCTGTGCGGTGCTGTTAAGGAAAGCCAACATGCAGCTCAAAGACGCACAACTGTTCCGCCAACAAGCCTATATCGATGGCGCTTGGGTCGATGCGGACGGTGGTCAGACGATCAAGGTTAACAACCCGGCCACGGGCGAAATCATCGGTTCCGTGCCAAAAATGGGCGCGGCTGAAACCCGTCGTGCGATTGAAGCCGCAGACAAGGCGTTGCCAGCCTGGCGTGCACTGACCGCTAAAGAGCGTGCAGGCAAGCTGCGTCGCTGGTTTGAGCTGTTGATTGAAAACCAGGACGACCTGGGCCGTCTCATGACCCTGGAGCAAGGCAAGCCACTGGCTGAAGCCAAGGGCGAAATCGCTTACGCCGCTTCGTTCATCGAGTGGTTCGCTGAAGAAGCCAAGCGCGTCTATGGCGACGTGATTCCAGGCCACCAGCCTGACAAGCGCCTGATCGTGATCAAACAACCGATCGGTGTGACCGCTGCCATTACGCCGTGGAACTTCCCGGCCGCCATGATCACCCGTAAAGCAGGCCCGGCACTGGCCGCAGGTTGCACCATGGTGATCAAGCCGGCTTCGCAAACTCCGTTCTCGGCCCTGGCACTGGTTGAGCTGGCGCACCGTGCTGGCATTCCAAAAGGCGTGTTGAGCGTTGTGACGGGCAGCGCTGGCGACATCGGCGGCGAGCTGACCAGCAACCCGATCGTGCGCAAGCTGTCCTTCACCGGTTCGACCGAAATCGGTCGTCAACTGATGGCCGAATGCGCCAAGGACATCAAAAAAGTTTCTCTGGAACTGGGCGGCAACGCGCCGTTCATCGTGTTTGACGACGCTGACCTGGATAAGGCCGTCGAAGGCGCGATCATCTCCAAGTACCGCAACAACGGTCAGACCTGCGTGTGCGCCAACCGTCTGTACATTCAGGATGGCGTGTACGACGCATTCGCTGAAAAACTCAAAGCGGCGGTGGCCAAGCTCAAAATCGGTAACGGTCTGGAAGAAGGCACCACCACCGGCCCGCTGATCGATGACAAGGCTGTGGCCAAAGTCAAAGAACACATCGCGGATGCACTGAGCAAAGGCGCAACCCTGCTGGCAGGCGGCAACAGCCTGGAAGGCAGCTTCTTCGAGCCGACCATTCTGGTCAACGTGCCGAAAAACGCTGCCGTGGCCAAAGAAGAAACCTTCGGCCCGCTGGCACCACTGTTCCGTTTCAAAGACGAAGCCGAAGTGATCGAGATGGCCAACGACACCGAGTTCGGTCTGGCGTCGTACTTCTATGCGCGTGACATGAGCCGCGTTTTCCGTGTTGCAGAAGCACTGGAATACGGCATGGTCGGCGTTAACACCGGTCTCATTTCCAACGAAGTCGCGCCTTTTGGCGGCATCAAGGCGTCGGGCCTTGGCCGTGAAGGCTCCAAGTACGGCATCGAAGACTACCTGGAAATCAAATATCTCTGCCTGAGTATTTAACTCGGCGGGTGGTTCAGCAGAAGGGGCACGAGAGCGATGCTCCCTCTGTGTTTCAAACTGTTAATTTTTGTGGCCGGGCGCGCCATGCCAGTCGATCATCGCATGCTGGCATCGGTGCTACCCAGGCGCGTCAGCCTTGAACCACGCCGTTAGATAAACGGCGAATGAGGAACACCATGAGCAACAAGACCAACGCATCTTTGATGAAACGCCGTGAAGCCGCTGTCCCTCGCGGCGTTGGCCAGATCCACCCGATTTTCGCCGAGTCGGCAAAAAACGCGACTGTAACCGACGTTGAAGGTCGTGAATTCATCGACTTCGCGGGCGGTATCGCGGTACTGAACACCGGTCACCTGCACCCGAAAATCATTGCCGCCGTGCAAGAGCAACTGACCAAGCTGACCCACACCTGCTTCCAGGTACTGGCTTACGAGCCGTACGTAGAGCTGTGCGAAAAAATCAACGCCAAGGTCCCAGGCAACTTCGACAAGAAGACCCTGCTGGTGACCACCGGTTCGGAAGCCGTTGAAAACGCCATCAAGGTTGCCCGCGCAGCCACTGGCCGTGCTGGGGTGATCGCGTTCACCGGCGCTTACCACGGCCGTACCATGATGACCCTGGGCCTGACCGGTAAAGTCGTGCCTTACTCGGCCGGCATGGGCCTGATGCCAGGCGGTATCTTCCGCGCTCTGTACCCGTGCGAGCTGCATGGCATCAGCGTTGACGACTCCATCGCCAGCATCGAACGCATCTTCAAAAACGATGCCGAGCCTAAAGACATCGCTGCCATCATCATCGAGCCAGTTCAGGGCGAAGGTGGTTTCTACGTGGCGCCGAAAGCGTTCATGGCTCGCCTGCGTGAACTGTGCGACAAGCACGGCATCCTGCTGATCGCTGACGAAGTACAAACAGGCGCGGGTCGTACCGGCACCTTCTTCGCCATGGAACAAATGGGTGTTGCGGCTGACCTGACCACCTTCGCTAAATCCATCGCTGGCGGCTTCCCGCTGGCGGGCGTGTGCGGCAAGGCCGAGCTGATGGACGCTATCGCTCCAGGCGGCCTGGGCGGCACCTACGCCGGTAGCCCGCTCGCGTGTGCGGCGGCACTGGCTGTGCTGGAGGTGTTTGAAGAAGAGCACCTGCTGGACCGTTCCAAGGCAGTGGGCGAGCATCTGGTGTCTGGCCTAAAGGCTATCCAGGCCAAGTACCCGGTGATCGGCGACGTTCGTGCGCTGGGCGCCATGATCGCGGTCGAGCTGTTCGAAGGCGGCGACGCACACAAGCCAAACGCAGCAGCCGTGGCTCAAGTCGTCGCTAAAGCGCGTGAGAAAGGTCTGATCCTGCTGTCGTGCGGCCCGTACGGCAACGTTCTGCGTGTTCTGGTGCCGTTGACCGCTCCAGACGAACTGCTGGACAAAGGCCTGGCCATTATCGAAGAGTGCTTCGCTGAGCTGGCGTAAGCCCGCCGTGAAGGTGTGACTCGATAGACAAAAAAAACCGCTTCGGCGGTTTTTTTTGCTTTAAGCGATTCAGACATGTGATTTTTCTGTATCCATGCGTTGCCATTGTCTAAGGTGCAGGCATTGCGCTGGGAGCAGATTGAATGGCCGTTGTAGATTTATCCGTTGTACCGAGCGTATTGATTGCCGAGGCCGATCCGTGGTCCCGGGATCTACTCAAGCAAGTGGTGCTGAGTGTTCGGTGTGACGCGCAGTTGGATGTGTGCGGTGAAGGGCAGCAGGCACTCTTGCTGCTGAGCCAAAAAAGTTATGACCTGGTGATTTCAGACCGGGACCTGCCCGGTGTCAGCGGGCTGGATGTGTTGCGCAGTGTGCGCCAACGTCGTCGCAGCCCGGCCTTGCCGTTTATTTTAGTCAGCAGCCGCAATGACAGCGCCAGCGTACGCGAAGCCTTGCCGCTGGCGCCCACCGCCTACCTGACTAAACCACTGGACCTGAGCGGTCTGACCAAGCGTCTGCAGGGGCTGTTACTGAGCGCGGGGCAAGAGGTACTGTGTGACGTGCCGTTACTGGCGCCCGGCATGACCCTAAAACGTTTTCTGACACAGCGCCGGGCGTCCTCGGATGGCGCGCCGCTGTGGATCGATGCGCGGGCAGCGGTCAAGCGCAGCCTCAGCCCTGACGGCCTCAACCTTGCGGCGCTGGAAGATGAAGTGTGCAAAGACCCGCAAATTACCGCCGTGCTGATTGCCGCGGCCAATAGCGCTGCGCAGCACCTTGCGCGGCCCGCCCAGACGCTGACCCACGCCTTGCAGCGGCTGGGCCCGGCGCAAAGCATGAACCTGGTGCAAGGGCTGACGCTCAAGCACAGCGCGCAACTGAACGACCCGCGTCTGGCCGATTACGCCGAGCACCAGTGGGCGGTGTCGTTGCGCGCGGCAGAGTACGGTCGCACCTTGGCAGGCATGCTCAACCTCGATCAGCAGCGCTGCTACTGCGCGGGTTTGCTGTACCGCCTGGGTGATCTGGCGGTGCTGCGCTGTTTGCAAGAATGGCAGCAGGCGGGGGGCGAGCTGGACACGCAGGTGATTGACGAGTCCCTGGCCGAGTTTGGGGCCGCCTACGGCTCTGCGTTGCGCACACGCTGGCGCTTGCCGCTGGAGCTGCGCGAGTTGATCGCGGCGGTGTATCACTTGGGAGGCGGGGTGTATTCGCGAGAGGCGCTGGTCATGAACCTGGCCGGGCAGTTGGCGGTGCTGGAATCAGAAGAAGGCCTGGATGCGCTGGCCAGCAGCAAGACCGCACGTTTGCTGCGGGTAGGCACGGCAGAACTGTCACGCCTGATGAGCAAGGTGCAAAGCACCGTCTAACCCTGTTTGCGTAGGAGCGAGCTTGCCTCGCGATCTTTTGATCTTAAAAGATCGCGAGGCAGCCGCCCGCAAAGCAGCAACCGCTCTTAAACCGCCGCAGGGCGCAGCGAGTAGGTTTTCAGCTGTTTGGCGAACTCACGCAACGAATGAATCCCGCTGGCTTCCGCCTCATGGACCCATTCCTTGATCGCCGCCAGCATGTCGTGACCATTGGTGCTGGTCTTGATCCAGATCTGTTGCAGCGCCAGACGCTTTTCATAGATCACTTTGAGCGATTGGCTGTGCTCCAGCAGGGTTTCGATACGCTGATGATGGCGCTCTTCCAGCAGGCTGGTTTCACGCGACAGCAGGCGCTTGGCCCGGCGGAACTGGTGGCGAACCGAGTGATCGACCTTGGCCAGTTCTTGCTGCACCAGCGGTGCGATCACCAGCTTGCGGTACTGCGCCATGATCTGGAACCGGTTGTTGAGGATCGCCATCGCGGTGTCCATATCCAGGCTGCCTTTGCCTTCGACCCGGTGGGCGATAGGCGCAACCCGCTGAACCTTGGCCAAACGCAAAAAGCTGAACACTTTGATCCACGCCCACCCCAGGTCGAACTCCCACTTCTTGACCGACAGCTTGGCCGAGTTGGGGTAGGTGTGATGGTTGTTGTGCAGCTCTTCGCCACCAATGAGGATGCCCCACGGCACCAGATTGGTCGCAGCATCGCGGCACTCAAAGTTGCGATAACCGACCGCATGGCCCAGGCCGTTGACCACGCCCGCAGCCCACACCGGGATCCACATCATCTGCACCGCCCAGATAGTCAGGCCGATGGCGCCGAACAGCAGCAAATCAATCACCAGCATCAGGGCTACGCCCAGCAGCTTGTATCGCGAATAAAGATTGCGCTCGATCCAGTCTTCAGGGCAGTTTTTGCCGTAAATACGCAGCGTTTCAGGATTCTGTGCTTCTTCGCGATACAGCTCTGCACCTTTTCGCAAAACGGTCGATAACCCTTTAACGACCGGGCTGTGCGGGTCATCGGCGGTTTCACATTTCGCGTGGTGTTTGCGGTGAATGGCCGTCCACTCGCGGGTGTTCTGCGCGGTGGTCAGCCACAGCCAGAAGCGGAAGAAGTGTTTCAGGCCACCGTTGAGTTCAAGTGAGCGGTGAGCTGAGTAGCGGTGAAGATAAACCGTGACACCGATAATGGTCACGTGGGTCATCAACAGGGTGACTGCAACCAGTTGCCAGGCTGACAAGTCAAGAAAACCGTTGTACCACATAGGCTGTTTGGCCCTCGGGAAGATGAAATAAATTGCAACACGCATTATCACCATGCAGCCATTTAAAACCAGTCGCCCTTTGAGATAAGAGTGGCTGGATGTTTCTTACTCTATAATTCCCATTTTTTGTAGGCGTTATAACTTTCTCATGTCGGTTTCTTCTCGCAATGCCCTGCGTGCAGCCCTGCTTTACGGGTTGTTATCGGTAGCCTGGCTGCAAATAACTGATCATTTATTGAGCAGTTTTTTGGACGACTCGGCGCAGTTGGCGCACTGGCAGCTCATCAATGGCTATGTGTGGGTGTTTGTCAGCGCCGTTCTGATCTTTGTCGCTCGCTCCCAACTGTTGAGTTTTCTCGGCGGGAGCGCCAGCTTGAAGCGCCAACGCGAGGATCGCGAGCGTCTGCGCCAAGCGGCAGCGGTGTTTGACTGCACCCGAGAAGGGGTGCTGGTCACTGACCGCACGGGTGCAATTGTGCATGTGAATCGGGCGCTGGTTGAAATCACCGGATATACGGTCGAAGAAGTGCTGGGTAAACGGCCCAACATGTTCAAGTCCGGTCACCATGACCTTGAGTTTTACCAGGGTGTTTTCAAGTCCTTGCAAGAAACCGGCGACTGGCACGGCGAGATCTGGAACCGGCGCAAAAACGGCGAAATCTACCCGCAGTGGCAAACCGTGCGGGCCATCACCGACGAAAAAGGCCAGCTCACCCACTATGTCGCGGTGTTCACCGACATTTCGGCGATTAAAAAATCCCAGACAGACCTGGCGCGGCTGGTCCACCATGACCCGCTCACGGACCTGCCCAATCGCTTGCTGTTCACCGACCGTACCGAGCAGGCCTTGACCTCTGCGCAGCGCCACAAGACAGGCTGCGCGCTGCTGATGATCGACCTTGATCATTTCAAAATTATTAACGACAGCCTTGGGCATAACGTCGGCGACCTGTTGCTCAAGGCGGTCAGCGGGCGTTTACAGCGCGTGTTCGGCAAAGGCTATACGGTGGCCCGGCTGGGCGGCGACGAGTTCGCCGTGCTGATCGAAAATTGCTCAAATGCGAGCCGCGCCGAGGTGTTGGCGCAGCAAGTGCTGGAGGCCATGAAAGCAGCGTTTGAGGTCACCAGCCATCAACTGTTTGTGAGCGCCAGCGTTGGCATCAGCGTGTTCCCCGGCGATGCGCTGAACGCCGAGCAACTGCTGCGCAATGCCGACTCGGCGCTGTTCAAGGCCAAAAGTGCGGGCCGCGAAGGCTACGCGCTGTACACCGAAGAACTGACCGTGCACGCCCTTAACCGGATCGAGGTGGCCAGCGACTTGCGTCGGGCGCTCGAGCAGCAAGAGTTGCGGGTGTATTACCAGCCGGTGCATGACCTGAAAACCAGCCGCCTGATCGGGGTGGAAGCCCTGGTGCGCTGGGAGCACCCGCTGCGGGGGCTGGTGCCTCCGGGGGAGTTTATCCCTATCGCTGAACGGACCGGCCTGATAGCCGAAATTGACGCCTGGGTGCTGGAACAAGCCTGTTGGCAGATGTGCCAGTGGCAATCGGCAGGCGTACATTTGTCGTTCGTGGCGGTGAATATCTCCAGCCGTTTGTTCGCCCGCCCGGAGCTCTACACGCTGGTGTCCACCGTGTTGACCGACAGCGGCCTGGACCCGGCCTTGCTGGAGCTGGAAGTCACGGAAAGCGCGGTGATGGAAGATTCACAAGGGGCGCTGGAGCAGATGCACCGTCTGCGTGCGCTGGGGTTGCGCCTGGCCATTGATGACTTTGGCACCGGCTTTTCATCGCTGCTGCGCCTCAAGCAACTGCCTGTGCAAAAACTCAAAATTGATCAGGGTTTTGTCGCAGGCTTGCCGGAAGACAATGACGACGTGGCGATTGTGCGCGCGGTTATTGCCCTGTCCCAAAGTATGGGCTTGCAGGTGCACGCCGAAGGCATCGAGCACATCGAGCAGGCGCAGTTCCTGCTCGACTTCAAGTGCGATCTGGGCCAGGGCTACTGGTTTGGCCGCCCGGTGCCTGCCAGCGAACTGGATTGGCAGCGGGCGCCCGCCATTCGCACCTGAGCGCTGCCTCAGGCTTTCTCGGGTGGCAGCTCAGGCAGTGCGCGAAGTGCTGTCTCGTACCACTCGGTGTTGAAGGCGCGGTCCTCGTCGAGCATCGCGTCGATCTCGATGGCCAGTACGTGGGCCATCAAGTTCAAAATCTCTTCGCGCTCATAACCGACCAGGGTCAGCTTATTGAAGGTGGCCTTGGCCGCGGGCGGGTTGTCGCTTTCGATCTGGTTTTCAATCGCCTGGGTCAGAGTGGATTCGGCGAATTCTTCTTCGTCGTTGTCGATATCAGTTGGCTCGCTCATGGGCAGGCTCCTTAAGGTAAGGCCGGCAGTTTAGCGGTATTCAGCGCAATGATGCTGCTGGTCAGCTTAGCGGCGAAGCTCTATAACAGCTGCTGCCAACCCCAACATGGCCTGGAGGCTTTGTGATGCTCAAGCTTTATGGATTCGCTGTCAGTAACTACTACAACATGGTCAAGCTGGCGCTGCTGGAAAAGGGCCTGCCGTTTGAAGAGGTCGCGTTTTTTGCTGGCCAAACCCCAGAGGCGCTGGTGGTCAGCCCTTGCGGCAAAGTGCCGGTATTGGGCGTCGAGCAGGGCTACGTCAACGAAACCAGCGTGATCCTCGACTACATCGAACAGACTCAGCCGGGCCCCAAACTGCTGCCGACCGATCCCTTTGAGCGTGCCCAGGTGTTGGCCATCGCCAAAGAAATCGAGTTGTACATCGAGTTGCCAGCCCGTGCGTGCTACGCCGAAGCGTTCTTCGGCACGCAAGTCCCTGAGGCGATCAAGACCAAAGCCAAGGCTGAGTTGCTGCACGGCATTGCGTCGCTGGCGCGTCAGGCAACATTCGCACCCTATGTTGCGGGCGACACCCTGAGCGTGGCAGACATTTACTTCCTGTACAGCGTCACCCTGGCCTGTGGCGTGGGCAAGAAAGTCTTCGGCCTGGACCTGCTGGCCGAGTTGCCAGGCGCCAAGGCGCTGCTGGAGCACCTTGAGCAAAACCCGCACGTTAAACGCATCGCGGCAGACAAAGACGCAGCCATGCCGCAGTTTTTGGCGTGGATTAGCAGCAAGAAGTAAACCTGTAGGAGCGAGCTTGCCTCGCGATCTTTTGACCTTAAAAAGATCGCGAGACAAGCTCGCTCCTACAAGCGCTGTGTTTAACGGCTGGCCAGCAAGGCCTTGCCGCGAACCACTGCCGCTTTCACCTGGGCCGGCGCTGTGCCGCCGATGTGATTACGGGCGTTGACCGAACCTTCCAGGGTCAATACGGCAAACACGTCGTCATCAATCTGATCGCTGAACTGGCGCAGTTCTTCCAGGCTCATTTCGGCCAGGTCTTTGCCCGTTTCCACGCCGTATTTCACAGCATGACCAACGATTTCGTGGCAATCACGGAACGGCAGGCCACGGCGCACCAGGTAGTCGGCCAGGTCAGTTGCTGTCGAGAAACCGCGCAGCGCCGCTTCACGCATGATCGCGTGCTTGGGCTTGATCGCCGGGATCATGTCGGCAAAGGCACGCAACGAGTCACGCAGGGTGTCGGCGGCATCGAACAGCGGCTCTTTGTCTTCCTGGTTGTCCTTGTTGTAGGCCAGTGGCTGGCCTTTCATCAGGGTCAGCAGGCCCATCAGGGCACCGAACACGCGGCCGCTTTTGCCACGTACCAGCTCTGGCACGTCGGGGTTTTTCTTTTGCGGCATGATCGAGCTGCCGGTGCAGAAACGGTCAGGCAGATCAATGAACTGGAACTGCGCGCTGGTCCACAGCACCAGCTCTTCGGAGAAGCGCGACAGGTGCATCATCGCAATGCTCGCGGCGGCGCAGAATTCGATGGCGAAATCGCGATCCGAGACGTTGTCCAGCGAGTTGCCGCCCACAGCGTCAAAGCCCAGCAGTTGCGCGGTCAGCTCACGGTCGATCGGGTAGGTGGTGCCCGCCAGTGCGGCGCTGCCCAATGGCATGCGATTGGTGCGTTTGCGGCAGTCGACCAGGCGCTCGTAGTCGCGGCTGAGCATCTCGAACCAGGCCAGCATGTGATGCCCGAAGGTCACCGGCTGAGCGGTTTGCAGGTGCGTAAAGCCCGGCATGATGGTCTCGGCTTCGCGCTCGGCTTGCTCCAGCAGGCCTTTTTGCAAGCGTGTGATTTCAGCCAGGATGAGGTCGATTTCATCACGCAGCCACAGGCGAATATCGGTGGCGACCTGGTCGTTACGGCTGCGCCCGGTGTGCAGCTTTTTACCGGTCACGCCGATGCGGTCTGTCAGGCGCGCTTCGATGTTCATGTGCACGTCTTCCAGATCGACGCGCCAGTCAAAAGTGCCGGCCTCGATTTCGCTCTGGATGGTTTTCAAACCGTCGATGATGCTGTCGCGCTCTGCATCGGTCAGCACACCGACCTTGGCCAGCATGGTGGCGTGGGCCACGGAGCCCATGATGTCGTGGCGATAAAGGCGCTGGTCGAAAGTGACCGAGGCAGTGAAGCGCGCAACGAAGGCGTCGACGGGTTCACTGAAGCGGCCGCCCCAGGACTGATTGGTCTTGTCGGTGCTCATGGATTCGCTCGTAATCGGCTGAGGGGGAGTACATAAAAAGTTACTGCGGATCATAACAGGGTTGCCATTCAAGGCGTTGACGCAGGTCGGCAGGTTTTAACGGATTTGAGGTATAAACAAAATACCGAAACGAATTGTATAGATTGGCCCCATTCGTCTTGGCAACCGTCTACAGTTGGTCGTATGGAGCAGTCTTTGCAGGTCTTTGTAGCTTGTTGGACGCATCCGGTATTAAATCGAGCAACAGACACAGGTGAATTTTGCTGTGCGACTTGCGGCACTTTTTGGCCTTCACGCTAGTCTTAGCGTGGATCGCTGTGACAGCCGTCACTTCACCTGTCTACGCTATCCTTGTGCGAGACTCACGCAGGAATACAGCGCTATATGAATGTCCTGATCGTTGATGACGAAACCTTGGCCCGAGAGCACTTGAGCCGTTTGCTCAATGCTGTTGGGGGTTATACGCCGCTGGAGCCCGCCGCTACTCATGGCGAAGAGGCTCTGAGCCTGATCGAAAGCCTGAAGCCCGATGTCGTACTTCTCGACATCCACATGCCGGGCCTCGACGGTTTGCAGGTCGCTGCCAAATTATGCGAGCGCGAATTGCCACCCGCCGTGGTGTTTTGCGTAGCGCCTGACGAGTTCTCCGTTCAGGCCCTGCAAGACAGCGGTGTGAGCTACGTGCTCAAGCCGGTCAGCGCCGAGGCCCTTACTGCGGCCTTAAAAGACGCGCACCGGCCTAACCGTGTGCAACTGGCGGCCCTGACTCGGCCTGCCGCGCAAACGGGCAGCGGGCCACGCAGCCACATCAGTGCCAGAACCCGAAAAGGCATTGAACTCATCCCTATCGACAAAGTGATTTATTTCATCGCTGACCATAAATACGTGACCTTGCGTCATGAGGGCGGCGAAGTGTTGCTCGATGAGCCGCTCAAAGCCCTTGAAGACGAATTCGGTGAACGCTTTGTGCGTATCCACCGCAACGCGCTGGTGGCGCGTGACCGTATCGAACGCCTGCAACGTACCCCGCTGGGGCACTTTCAGCTGTTCCTCAAGGGGCTCAATGGCGATGCGCTGATTGTGAGCCGCCGCCACGTGGCGGGCGTGCGCAAAATGATGCAGCAGCTCTGACACGGCAAATGGTCATTGTGGTGGGAGCGGGCTTGCTCGCGATTCAGGCGGCGCGGTATGCCTGAATCATAGGGTCGATGCCATCGCGAGCAAGCCCGCTCCCACGCGGTATTTATTCGCCCTCCTATAACGGATGGCCTGCTCCTGGCTTAATCGGCCACGTACTTTCTGATACAAGTCAAAGCTGTTTTGGCTGAGCTGTTATTATCAGCCGTATCTTTTCAGTACGGATTGATCCATGTCCTCTCGCGAAATCCGCATCGCTACCCGTAAAAGCGCCCTGGCTCTGTGGCAGGCCGAATACGTCAAAGCCCGTTTAGAGCAGGCTCACCCAGGTCTTGTGGTGACGCTGGTGCCGATGGTCAGCCGTGGCGACAAGCTGCTGGACTCGCCGCTGTCGAAAATCGGCGGCAAGGGTTTATTCGTCAAAGAGCTGGAAACCGCCCTGCTCGAAAACGAAGCTGACATCGCCGTGCACTCCATGAAGGATGTGCCGATGGACTTCCCTGAAGGCCTCGGTCTGTTCTGCATTTGCGAGCGCGAAGACCCGCGTGACGCTTTTGTCTCCAATACCTTTGCCAGCCTCGAAGCCTTGCCGGCCGGCAGTGTGGTCGGTACGTCGAGCCTGCGCCGTCAGGCTCAGTTGCTGACCCGTCGGCCAGACCTCGAAATCCGCTTTCTGCGCGGCAACGTCAACACGCGTCTGGCCAAGCTCGACGCCGGTGAATACGACGCCATCATCCTCGCTGCTGCGGGCCTGATCCGCTTGGGCTTTGAAGACCGCATCACCTCGGCGATCAGTGTCGAAGACAGCCTGCCAGCCGGTGGCCAGGGCGCCGTGGGCATTGAATGCCGCAGCGCGGACCACGAAATTCACGCGTTGCTGGCGCCGCTGCACCATGCCGACACGGCAGTGCGTGTGACCGCAGAACGCGCGCTCAACAAGCACCTCAATGGCGGCTGCCAAGTGCCCATCGCCTGCTATGCCGTGCTGGAAGGCGAGCAGATCTGGCTGCGCGGCCTGGTCGGTGAGCCCGCCGGTGGCACATTGCTGAGCGCCGAAGCACGTGCCCCGCACAGTGACGCGACAGCGTTGGGTGTGCAGGTCGCCGAAGACCTGCTGGCACAAGGCGCCGGTGAGATCCTTAAAGCGGTCTACGGCGAGGCGGGTCACGAGTGACAGGCTGGCGCCTGCTGCTGACCCGACCCGCTGAGGAGTCGGCAGCACTCGCGAACGCGCTGGCTACTGTGGGGGTGTTCAGCAGCAGCTTGCCGCTGCTGGCCATCGAGCCGCTGGCATTGACTCAAAGCCAGCGCGAGATGGTCGCCCACCTGGACCGCTATTGCGCGGTCATCGTGGTCAGCAAGCCCGCTGCGCGCCTGGGCGTGCAGTGGGTCAGCCAGTATTGGCCGCAAGCGCCTGAGCAGCCGTGGTTCAGTGTGGGTGCCGCCACTGCGCAGATTCTCGCCGAGCATGGCCTGGATGTTAGCTACCCTTTATCCGCAGATGACAGCGAGGCCTTGCTGGCGTTGCCCGCGTTTACCCAAGCGGTGATGTGCAGCGAGCCCAAGGTGCTGATCGTGCGCGGCGAGGGCGGACGCGAAATGCTCGCCGAGCGTCTGCGCCAGCTGGGCGCGCAGGTCGATTACCTCGAACTGTATCGCCGAACGCTGCCGTCTTACCCGGCTCACACACTGCTTGAACGCATAAAAGCGGAACGCCTGAACGCGCTGGTGGTCAGCAGTGGACAGGGATTTGAACATTTGCAGCAGTTGGCAGGTGATGCCTGGCCCCAACTGAGCGGTATGACATTGTTTGTTCCAAGCCCTCGCGTTGCGCAGATTGCGCGCGATGCCGGGGCCAAAAACGTTGTGGATTGCCGTGGCGCGAGCGCTGCGGCTTTGCTGGCGGCGCTACGGGCACATCCCGTACCTGCTTTCTAACGCAAAGGATGGATACGTGAGCGAAACAGTCTTGCCAAAAGAACACGTGCAGCCCGCGCCAGAAGCGCCGGTTGAAAAACCTGTCATCAAGCCTGAGCGTCGGGGCAATGGTCTGGCCGCCTTCGCGCTGTTGCTTGGCGCTGCCGGCATCGCGGTCGGCGGTTGGGCGGTATGGCAGATGCGCCATCTGGAAGCCAGCACTGCCGAGCAGTTGGCAGAAGTGCAGGCGCTGGGCGCGCAAACGCTGTCGATCAAACAAAGCGAGCAGCAACTGCTGACGCGGCTCAACCAGTTGCCTTCGGCCAACGACCTGGATAACCAGCGTCAGTTGGTGGTGCAACTGCAAGGCGATCAGCAACGCTTGAATCAACGCCTTGAGACCGTGCTGGGGGCGAGCCGCAAAGACTGGCGTCTGGCCGAGGCCGAGCACTTGTTGCGTCTGGCCAGCCTGCGCTTGTCAGCGCTGCAAGACATCAGCAGCGCCCAGGCGTTGGTGCAGGGCGCCGATGACATTTTGCGCGAGCAGAATGATCCGGGTTCGTTCGCTGCCCGCGAGCAACTGGCCAAGAGCCTCGCCGCCTTGCGCAGCGTCGAACAGCCAGACCGCACGGGCGTGTTCCTGCAGTTGGCAGCCTTGCGTGATCAAGTGTCACAACTCACCGCGCTGGCGCCCGAGTTCAAGGACTCCGGCGATTCGTTGCTGGGCCTGACCGCCGATGGCGACGGGGCAAGCCGCTGGGAGCAATGGTGGGATGAAATCTCCCATTACATCCGTATCGACTTCAATGCCGACAAAAACGTGCGGCCGTTGCTGGCAGGGCAAAGCCTGACCCAAGTGCGTCTGGCCTTGAGCCTGGCGCTGGAGCAAGCGCAGTGGGCTGCGCTTAACGGTCAGGCCTCGGTCTACACCCAGGCCTTGGCGCAGGCGCAAGAGGTGCTCAAAGGCAACTTCAACCAGGACAACGCGCAAAGCAAAAAAATGCTGGAGCAAGTGGTTGAGTTGAGCAAGCAGCCGGTCACGGTCAAGACGCCGGACCTGGCGGGCACCCTGAGTGCGATGCAGGCCTACCTTGAGCGTCGGCATGTTGAGGCTGACGAACCGGGTCGTGCGGCTGCCAAACCGGCCGAGGAGGCCCGCCCATGAAGCGTCTGTATGTGATTGTGTTCTTGTTGATTGCGGCCGCTGCGTGCGTCGGCCTGGCGATCTCCGAGGACGCAGGCTACGTGCTGGTGGCTTACAAAAACTTCCGCTACGAATCCAGCCTGTGGGCCTCACTGGCCGTGCTGGTGATCCTGTGGCTGGTGATCTGGGGCATCAAGCTGCTGGTTGAGCTGTTCAGCGTCTCGACTGGCCTGGTCAACCCGTGGTCACGGCGTAACCGCAGCCGTCGCATTCAACTGGCGATCGAACAAGGCCAGATGGACTTGGCCGAGGGCCGCTGGGCCAGCGCGCAAAAACACCTGACCCGCGCCGCAGAAGCCGAGCGCCAACCGTTGCTGTTCTACCTCGGTGCCGCGCGTGCGGCCAACGAGCAGGGCCGTTACGAAGAAAGCGACAGCCTGCTTGAGCGCGCCCTTGAGCGTCAGCCCCAAGCCGAACTGGCGATTGCCCTCAACCATGCGCAACTGCAAGTTGATCGCGCCGACACCGAAGGCGCCCTCAACACCTTGCAAGCCATGCACGAACGCCATCCGCATAACGTGCAGGTGCTGCGTCAACTTCAGCGCCTGCACCAGCAGCGCGGCGACTGGTCGGCACTGATCCGCCTGCTGCCCGAGCTGCGTAAAGACAAAGTCTTGCCTGCTCAGGAGCTAGCTGAACTTGAACGCCGCGCCTGGGGGCAAAACCTTGGCCTGGCGGCGCAACGCGACACGGGGGGCGAGGCGGGGCTGCAATCGTTGACTCTGGCCTGGCAGCAACTGACCTCGGCACAGCGTCAGGAGCCCACCCTGGTACTGGCTTATGCCGAGCAATTGCGCCGCCTGGGCGCACAGTCCGAGGCCGAAGAAGTAGTGCGTGGTGCGCTCAAGCGCACGTACGACAGCCACTTGGTGCGCCTGTATGGCTTGCTGCGTGGCAGCGACCCGGTCAAGCAATTGCAGACTGCAGAAGGCTGGCTCAAGGCGCACCCGGCGGATGCCAGCTTGCTGTTGACCCTGGGCCGCCTGTGCTTGCAGAACAGCCTGTGGGGTAAGGCGCGGGACTACTTCGAAAGCAGTCTCAAGCTTGAGCGCAACCCAGAAACTTGCGCAGAGCTTGCACGGCTCCTGGCCCAATTGGGTGACACGGCGCGCAGCAATCAGTTGTTTCAGGAAGGCCTGAACTTGCTGGATGAACGTTTGCTGGCGCTGCCTTTACCGCAATAGAGCGTTTTGTAAACACCCCCTGTGGAAACTGTCATCGGCCGTTATCACAGGGGGGAACCGCTTTTTAGGCGCGACAAGAAATTTCGTACGCTATATGCACTAAAGCCTTTCAGCAGTTGTTGGTGATTCCCTACAAGCTTACGGAAGTATCCGTATTGGCTGGCCTTGAAAGGGCTATTGGCTTTCCTCTACCGTACCCGCCTGTCTATTTTGTTACGGAAAAGCCATGTTGTTGGCCTGCTCACGTTTCATATTCCTTTTGGCGTTGGTTGCCAGTGCTGCGGTGCTGGGCGCCTCTTTGTATCTGGAGTACGGGCCCGGGCTGAGCCCCTGTTTGCTCTGCCTGGTGCAACGCTATCTGTTACTGGCTTTTGGTGCGGTCAACCTGATCGCCTTTGTCCATGCGCCGCGTGCCATCGGCGTACTGGTTTACTCAATGGTGTCCATGCTGCTGGCTCTGGCGGGGTTGGCCAGTGCCACCTGCCAAGTGCTTTATCAGCGTTTGCCGGCCCAGCAGTTGATGATTTGTCAGCCCGATTTGGCGCAACTGTGGAACAACCTGTCACTGGGGGACCTGTTTACGTCGGTCTACCGCGGGACCGAAGCCTGCGCGCACATCCAGTGGACACTCTTTGACCTGAGTATCCCCGAGCTGAGCATGCTGGCGTTTGCAGGTTTGGCGGCGCTGAGTTTGTTCCAGTGGGTGCGCTATTTTTTACCGGTTAAAAAGCCCCGTCCTGCGACCAGAAGTAGCACTTCGTATTAAACGCTTGTATGAACTTTCTCTCGTGCGTACCTTGAAGCAGTTGCTTGGCGGGCATAATCTGGCCCGCACGCATTGTTGGAGTTATGTCGCCCATTGCCGGTGTATCTACACAGGTTTTGGTCCACACAGGCCCGGCTCGGTCGGGTGGCATGGGCCCACTAGGGAAGAGAGATCATCATGCTCGAAAGATGTAAGAGTGCTCAGGAACGCTTCAATGGTGTTCACCAGTTGGTAGACCGCTGGTTGCATGAGCGCAGCAAGCTTGTGAGTGCTTATGCGGCTGTCATTGATCAGCAGCGCAACCCCAAGCGCGGGCCTCAAAAAGTCTTCTGCCAAGTGCTGGTTGATTACGTTTCTGCGGGCCACTTCGAAATTTATGAGCAGCTCAACGCCGAAGCGAAAGCGTTCAATGATGAGCGCGGGCTTGCCTTGGCAGAGACCATCTACCCCCGAATCAACGTCATTACCGAAGCCGCTTTGGCCTTTAACGATCACTGCGACGGCAAGGCGCATCGCCCGCATTGTAAAAAACTCGCCAGCGAATTTAAAACACTCGGCGCCTTGCTCGACGAGCGTTTTGAGCTTGAAGACTGCTTGATCGAAGTGCTGCACAGCGCGCACAAACAGAAAGAAGCCGCCCAGGCCTGAAACACATAACATTGTGTAGGAGCGAGCTTGCTCGCGATCTTTATAAGGTCAAAAGATCGCGAGCAAGCTCGCTCCTACAGATAGTTGTCTTATTGCACCTTCAGCAACTCGATTTCAAACACCAGCGGTGTGTAAGGCGCGATCAAATCTCCTGCGCCTTCAGCTCCGTACGCCTGATTGGACGGTATCACCAGCCGCCATGTCGAACCGGTTGGCATCTGCGCCAGCGCCAAGCGCCACCCATTGATCACGCTGTCCAGGCGCAACCATTGTGGCTGCGTGCTCTGATCGAAAACCGTACCGTCCGGCAAACGCCCCACATAGTTCACGTACACCGAGCTCTGAGCATCAGGTTTTGCCCCGGCGCCTGCCTTGAGTTCAGTCGCCAAAATGCCGTTACCCAACTCGCGGACGCCTGCTTTTTGTTTTTCTTTTAATAAAAAATCACGCTCGGCATTCAGTGCAACTTCGCTCTGCGGTTGCGCGGGCTCGGCATCGATTTGCGCCTGGTGCGCCGTCAATATTTGCTCGATTCGTTCATCACTCAGCGCTAGCGGCTTGCCTTCATAAGCGCTGCGCAAACCGTCGATCAAGGCCTGGATCTGTAGCTGCGGCACGTCTTCGCGCAAACGCTCGCCAAGGCTCGCACCCAAGCTGTAGGCCAGGTCGTGCGCGGCTTGCGGGCTTTGCGCCGGGGCCGCATGGGCCGAACAGGCAACGCACAAGAGGGTCAATAAAAGGGCACGCGACATGGGCAGTCTCCGGTCTTCAGTGCGAGCGATTATGCCTGTGCGAGCACGATTGTTTGGGGGAAATATCGGGGGCTTAAATAAACGCAGAAGTGGCCAATAAATTTATCTGAACAGGCCGCTAAAAAGTGATCTGGCACAAGTTTTCCGGCGCTATGCAACCCGCTGCTATGGTTAGTGTCAACATGATCTAGCGGCGGTTCTTACAGAGGTCTAGTATGAGCCGCACTCACTTCAGCCAGGAGGTAAACCATGTCGGCCAACAAGAAGTCTGTTAATACGCCGTTGCACTTGCTCCAACAACTCTCAGGCAGCCTGCTTGAGCATTTGGAAAGCGCCTGTTCCCAAGCGCTGGCTGATGCTGAGAAGTTGCTCGCCAAGCTTGAAAAACAACGCGGCAAAGCTCAGGAAAAACTGCACAAGGCGCGTGAAAAACTGCAAGAAGCCGCTCACGCTGGCAAGTCCAAGGCACAAGCCAAAGCCAAGTCTTCCGTGAAAGAACTTGAGCAACTGCTGGACTCGCTCAAAGACCGTCAAACCGAAACGCGCGCTTATATCCAGCAACTCAAGCGTGATGCTCAAGAAAGCCTCAAGTTGGCCCAAGGCATTGGCCGGGTTAAAGAGGCCGTTGGCAAGGCACTGACGGCTCGCACCGCCAAACCTGCTGCCAGCGCTAAAAAGCCCGCGGCCAAAGCACCGGTTGCCGCCAAGGCGCCTGCTAAACCTGCTGCTAAAGCACCGGCCAAAGCGCCAGCTGCGGCCAAGCCTGCTGCTAAAACTGCTGCGGCAAAACCCGCTGCCAAAGCTCCTGCCGCCAAACCGGCCGCTGCTAAAGCGCCAGCCGCCAAGCCAGCGACAACCCGTACCGCTGCTGCACAGCCTGCCGCCAAGCC
>NZ_WIWK01000008.1:0-94009 GCF_009600165.1 Pseudomonas sp. FSL R10-0399 | reverse complement strand
CAAGAAGCCGTGGTGATGCGGCATGATGCTCCCGCTTCAATTCAATAACCGTGTTGCACTCAGATCCTGCAACCGCCGTGATTTTCGCCGCAGTGATTATCGGTGCCCTGGTGGCAGCGTATGGCCTCTACGACGGCTTTCTAACCCTGTAATACCCTGTTTTATGTACTTTGGAGGATGACTGTAATGACCACGGAAAAAGTGAAGTACGGCGTGCATTCCGAAGCCGGCAAGCTGCATAAGGTTATGGTGTGTTCCCCAGGCCTGGCTCACCAGCGTCTGACCCCGAGCAACTGCGACGAGCTGTTGTTTGATGACGTGCTCTGGGTCAACCAGGCCAAGCGTGACCACTTCGATTTCGTCACCAAAATGCGCGATCGCGGGATTGATGTGCTGGAAATGCACAACCTGCTGACCGATATTGTTGCCATTCCAGAAGCGCTGGACTGGATCCTTGACCACAAGGTCACGCCGAATCAAGTGGGCGTGGGCCTGGTCAATGAAGTCAAAGCCTGGCTCAAGAGCCTTGAGCCGCGCCACATTGCTGAGTACCTGATTGGCGGTGTCTCTGCTGACGACCTGCCCAATAGCTTCGGTGGCAAAACCATCCAGATGTTCCGTGACTTTCTGGGCCACACCAGCTTTATCTTGCCGCCCCTGCCCAACACTCAGTTCACCCGGGACACCACCTGCTGGATCTACGGTGGCGTAACGCTGAACCCGATGTACTGGCCAGCCCGCCGTCAGGAAACCCTGCTGACCACGGCGATTTACAAGTTCCACCCTGAGTTCACCCAGGCTGAATTCAAGGTCTGGTACGGCGACCCGACCGTTGATCACGGCAATGCCAGCCTCGAAGGCGGCGACGTGATGCCAATCGGCAAGGGCGTGGTGCTGATCGGCATGGGCGAGCGCTCGTCACGCCAGGCCATCGGCCAACTGGCACAGAACCTGTTCAAGAACAAAGCGGTTGAGCGTGTGATTGTTGCCGGGCTGCCCAAGTCTCGCGCGGCGATGCACCTGGACACCGTGTTTAGCTTCTGCGATCACGACCTGGTGACCATCTTCCCGGAAGTGGTCAATCAAATTGTCGCCTTCTCCCTGTACCCGGATGAAAGCAAAGCCGGTGGCATTGACGTTCGTCGTGAAGAATCCAGCTTCCTCGATGTGGTCGCCAAGGCCTTGGGCCTGAAAGCCCTGCGTGTTGTCGAAACCGGCGGTAACAGCTTCGCCGCCGAACGCGAGCAGTGGGATGACGGCAACAACGTCGTGGCACTGGAGCCTGGCGTGGTCATCGGCTACGACCGCAACACCTACACCAACACCCTGCTGCGCAAGGCCGGTGTCGAAGTGATCACCATCAGCGCCTCTGAACTGGGACGCGGCCGTGGCGGCGGTCACTGCATGACCTGCCCGATCGTACGCGACCCAATCGATTACTAAGTCACCCATTGATTGCTTGCGCTGACCCCACAAGGGGCGGCGCAAGCCGGTTAACCAGAAACCCAGGAGATCCCCATGGCGTTTAACATGAAAAACCGCAGCTTGCTGAGCTTGGTTCATCACACCCCTCGTGAGCTGCACTTCTTGCTGGATCTGTCCCGTGACCTCAAGCGCGCCAAGTACACCGGTACTGAAGAGCCGCACTTGAAAGGCAAGAACATCGCGCTGATTTTTGAAAAAACCTCGACCCGCACCCGTTGCGCGTTCGAAGTGGCGGCCCACGACCAGGGCGCGCACGTGACTTACATCGACCCGGTTTCTTCGCAAATCGGCCACAAAGAAAGCATGAAAGACACCGCCCGCGTTCTCGGCCGCATGTTTGACGCCATCGAATACCGTGGCTTTGAGCAAGTGGTTGTCGAAGAGCTGGCCAAGTACGCAGGCGTACCGGTGTTCAACGGCCTGACCGCTGAGTTCCACCCGACGCAAATGATCGCTGACGTGCTGACCATGCGCGAACACAGTGACAAGCCGCTGCACAACATCAGCTACGCCTACCTGGGCGATGCGCGCAACAACATGGGTAACTCGCTGCTGCTGATCGGCGCCAAGCTGGGCATGGACGTGCGTATCGCCGCACCAAAAAGCCTGTGGCCAGAAGAAGCCTTCGTCAAACAGTGCCAGGAATTCGCCAAGGAAAGCGGTGCCAAAATCACCCTGACCGAAGACCCGAAAGCCGCGGTCAAAGGCGTGGACTTCATCCACACCGACGTATGGGTATCGATGGGCGAGCCGGTTGAAACCTGGAACGAACGCATCAAGCTGCTGCTGCCTTACCAGGTCAACACCGACATCATCAAGGCGGCAGAAAACCCGCGCGTGAAGTTCATGCACTGCCTGCCAGCGTTCCATAACAGCGAAACCAAAGTCGGCAAGGACGTGGCAGAGCATCACCCGAACCTGAAAAACGGCATTGAAGTGACCGAAGAAGTGTTCGAGTCGCCGGTCAACATTGCCTTTGAACAGGCTGAAAACCGCATGCACACCATCAAGGCCATTCTGGTGGCGGCGCTGGCTGATATCTAAGCCCTGGTTCGGTTGGCCTGTGCACACCGGCCTTCTGTGGGAGCGGGCTTGCTCGCGATGGATTCAGCGCGCGTTCAGAGACAGACCGCGTCGTCAGCATCGCGAGCAAGCCCGCTCCCACACCACAGCGTCGCTTACCCTCCCTTTAAATAAGGACATTTTCTATGCGTATCGTCGTTGCACTGGGCGGTAACGCCCTTCTTCGTCGCGGCCAGCCCATGACCGCTGACAACCAACGCGAAAACATCCGTACGGCCACCGCCCAAATCGCCCGCGTCGCCCCTGGCAACGAACTGGTGGTGGCGCACGGTAACGGCCCGCAAGTGGGCCTGCTGTCGCTGCAAGCCGCTGCCTACACTGACGTTGCACCCTACCCGCTGGACGTCCTCGGGGCTGAAACCGAAGGCATGATCGGTTACATGATCGAGCAAGAACTGGGCAACCTGCTGCCCAAAGACGTGCCTTTCGCCACCTTGCTGACCCAGGTAGAAGTCGACCCCAAAGACCCGGCGTTCCAGAACCCGACCAAGCCGATTGGCCCGGTGTACAGCGAAGCTGACGCCAAGCGCCTGGCCGCTGAAAAGGGCTGGGACATTGCCCCGGACGGCGACAAGTTCCGCCGCGTGGTGCCAAGCCCCAAACCTAAACACATTTTTGAAATCCGCCCGATCAAATGGCTGCTGGAAAAAGGCACCGTGGTGATCTGCGCCGGCGGTGGCGGTATTCCGACCATGTACGGCGAAGACGGCAACCTCAAGGGCATTGAGGCGGTAATCGATAAAGACCTGGCCTCTTCCCTGCTGGCCCAACAACTCAACAGTGACCTGCTGGTGATCGCCACAGACGTCAATGCCGCCTTTATCAACTGGGGCAAACCTGACCAGAAAGGCATTGCTCACGCGCACCCGGACGAACTGGAAAAACTCGGCTTTGCCGCCGGTTCCATGGGCCCGAAAGTCGAAGCGGCCTGCGAATTTGCCCGCAAGACTGGCAAGACTGCTGTTATCGGCGCACTGGCAGACATTGAAGCAATCGTTCAAGGTAAGGCAGGTACTCGAGTGAGCACCGAGAAATCGGGTATTACCTACTTTTGAACCCAAGGGCAGACCTGGCGGTCTGCCCTTGATTACTTAGCCTCAAGGAGCAGCCCTATGGCCATTTTTAACCCCGGGTACCTGCATATCGAACGCGAATCGCTGGGTCCGCACGACTTTAGTTATGAGATCGTAATTAAGTACCAGGTCGTTCAAGATCCCAAGGAAGGCAAGTCGATGCAGTTCGATATGAGCGGCCAGATTAATGGCAAGGATTTCAAGGAATCGTTCACGCTGCCCAAGGACATGGCGTTCGATTTCGCCCGGGTGGCCTTCAAGATTGCCGTGAAAAACGGAATTCCAAACAACGCGAACATCCTGTCGATGCATAAATACTACGACTTGATGTTCAAGGACGTACGAGAACAACTCGACGTCAAGCCGGGTGACCCGGTAAAACCTGAACACCTGGAATAACCCCCTGTAGGAGCGAGCTTGCCTCGCGATCTTTTAAACGATCAAAAGATCGCGAGACAAGCTCGCTCCTGCAGAGCCGATGTGCGGCTCACATTTCACCAATCCTCCCCGCCAAGGCATACTGGCCATCCCCTGGCTTAAGTTTTCTCGTTCCCATGCGTATCCATGTCAGTTTTATCGACCGTGTCGGCATCACCCAGGAAGTTCTGGCGTTGCTCGGCGGGCGTAATCTCAACCTGGATGCCGTGGAGATGGTGCCGCCCAACGTCTACATCGACGCCCCGACCCTCAGCCCGCAAGTGCTCGACGAGCTGCGCGAAGCGCTGTTTCGGGTCAACGGCGTACAGTCGGTGCGGGTGGTCGATATCCTTCCCGGCCAGCGCCGCCACCTGCAACTCGACGCCCTGCTCGCCGCCATGACCGACCCGGTACTGGCGCTGGACAGCGGTGGCCACGTACTGTTGGCCAACCCGGCGCTGGTCACGCTGTATGGCCGTGACCCTACCGGTGAAAGCATCGGCGAGCTGTTCAGCGATCCCGGCCTGCTCAATGTGTTGCTGGAAAACGGTTTTCGCCTGCCGTTGCGCGAAGTGACGCTCAACGGCCAGCCGCTGATGCTCGACGCCACGCCGATTACTGACGCCGGAGCCTTGCTCACGCTGTACCAGCCCAGCCGTATTGGTGAGCGGCTGGCCGCCCTGCATCACGACCACGCAGAAGGCTTTGACGCGATGCTCGGTGACTCCCCGGCAATCCGCACCCTGAAGGCCCGTGCCCAGCGCGTGGCGGCGCTGGATGCGCCCTTGCTGATTCAGGGCGAAACCGGCACCGGTAAAGAACTCGTGGCCCGCGCCTGCCATGCGATCAGCACCCGTTTTGCAGCGCCGTTTTTGGCCTTGAACTGCGCGGCGCTCCCGGAAAACCTGGCCGAAAGCGAGCTGTTCGGCTATGCCCCCGGCGCCTTCACTGGCGCCCAGCGCGGCGGCAAACCGGGGCTGATGGAGTTGGCCAACCACGGCACGGTGTTTCTCGATGAAATCGCTGAAATGTCGCCCTACCTGCAAGCCAAGCTGCTGCGTTTTTTGAATGACGGCAGCTTTCGTCGGGTGGGCGGCGAGCGCGAGGTCAAGGTCAATGTGCGGATCCTCAGCGCAACCCACCGCAACCTCGAAAAAATGGTCAATGAAGGGACGTTTCGCGAAGACCTGTTCTATCGCCTGAACGTGCTGAACCTTGAGGTGCCGCCGCTGCGCGAGCGCGGCCAGGATATTTTGCTGCTGGCACGCGCCTTTATGCAGCAGGCTTGCACGCAGATCCAGCGCCCGGTGTGCCGCCTGGCACCCGGCACTTATCCGGCGTTGCTGGGCAATCGCTGGCCGGGCAATGTACGGCAATTGCAGAACGTGATTTTCCGCGCGGCCGCGATCTGTGAAAGCACGCTGGTGGATATCGGTGACCTCGACATCGCAGGCACTTCGGTGGCCCGGCAAAGCGATGGCGAGATAGAAACCCTGGAGCTGGCGGTCGAAACGTTCGAAAAAGCCCTGCTGGAAAAACTCTACGTCAGCTACCCCTCAACTCGCCAATTGGCCAGCCGCCTGCAAACCTCGCACACCGCCATTGCGCACCGCCTGCGCAAGTACGGCATCCCGGGTAAAAATTAATCCAGAAAAGCCACATGCTCCGTATTGATTTCATTCCAGCGGAACGATTTCGATACAGACACGCCAATCCTCAGTAACCCAAGGCTTTGATCCACTTGGATTTTTTAATTGCGCCAGCACTGTAGCGATTTCGCTACAGCGTGATGAGTCAGTCATCTGCGAAACCAATATAAGCCACTGATAAATAAGCCTTTTTATAAACTGGCAACCATCTTGCAATGATCATCGCATTCAGCTCGACCTGCACGAGCATTACACCTGTGACCACCAGACATGTCTGGCCCTGAGGAGTTTCGATGAGCGAATTGCGTTTTACTGAAGACCACGAATGGCTGCGTGCCGAAGCCGATGGCAGCGTGACCGTTGGCATTACGGCTTTTGCGCAAAACGCTCTGGGCGATGTGGTGTTTGTTCAGTTGCCAGAGTTGCAGGCTTACGACAAAGGCGCTGAAGCCGCCACGGTTGAGTCGGTCAAGGCCGCCAGCGGCGTGTACATGCCACTGGACGGTGAAGTCCTCGAGCTGAACGCTAAACTCGAAGACAGCCCGGAACTGGTCAACGAGGATCCGCTGGGTGAAGGCTGGTTTTTTCGCTTTAAACCGGCTGATCCCGAGGCGCTCGGCAAACTGCTGACGCAGGACGCTTACGACCGCTTGATCAAAGCTCAAGACGACAACTGAGGAGCCGGCCATGACGATTAATCTCAGCACTGCCAATGAATTCATCGCGCGCCACATCGGCCCGCGTCAGGCCGACGAACAGGCCATGCTCACCACGCTGGGCTTTGACTCGCTGCAAGCGCTCAGCGCCAGCGTCATCCCGGAAGGTATCAAGGGCACCAGCGTACTCAACCTGCCCGCTGGCCAAAGTGAAGCCGATGCCCTGGCATCGATCAAAGCCATCGCGGCGAAAAACCAGTTGCATAAAACCTATATCGGCCAAGGCTATTACAACTGCCACACGCCTTCGCCGATCTTGCGCAACCTGCTGGAAAATCCGGCCTGGTACACCGCTTACACGCCGTATCAGCCGGAAATCTCCCAGGGTCGTCTTGAAGCCTTGCTGAATTTCCAGACGTTGATCAGCGACCTCACCGGCCTGCCGATTGCCAACGCTTCGTTGCTCGACGAAGCCACCGCAGCCGCCGAAGCCATGACCTTCTGCAAACGCCTGAGCAAGAACAAAACCAGCGAGCGCTTTTTCGCCTCCCGCCACTGCCACCCGCAAACCCTCGATGTGCTGCGCACCCGTGCCGAGCCGTTGGGCATTGAAGTGGTGGTGGGGGACGAGCGTGAGTTGAGCGACCTGTCGCCGTTCTTCGGCGCCCTGCTGCAATACCCGGCAAGCAACGGCGATGTGTTTGATTATCGCGATCTGGTTGAACGCTTCCACGCCGCTAACGCGTTGGTGGCGGTAGCGGCTGACTTGTTGGCGCTGACCTTGCTGACGCCGCCCGGTGAGTTCGGCGCCGACGTGGCCATCGGCAGCGCCCAGCGCTTTGGCGTGCCACTGGGCTTCGGTGGCCCGCACGCGGCTTACTTTTCGACCCGCGATGCCTTCAAGCGCGACATGCCGGGGCGTCTGGTCGGCATGTCAGTAGACCGTCACGGCAAACCGGCGCTGCGTCTGGCGATGCAAACCCGCGAGCAACATATCCGCCGCGAGAAGGCCACCAGCAACATCTGTACCGCTCAAGTGTTGCTGGCCAACATCGCCAGCATGTACGCCGTGTACCACGGGCCTCAGGGCTTGACCCAGATTGCCCGGCGCATTCATCAGTTGACTGCAATCCTTGCCCAGGGCCTGAAATGGCTGGGACTGAACGTTGAACAAAGCCAGTTTTTCGACACCCTGACCCTGCACACCGGCAACCGCACCAGCGCGCTGCACGCCAAGGCTCAGGCCCGGCACATCAACCTGCGTGTGGTCGATGACGAACGCCTTGGGCTGTCGCTGGACGAAACCAGCAGCCAGTCTGACGTCGTTGCTCTGTGGGCCTTGCTCGCAGTCGATGGCCAGACGCTGCCTGACTTCGACGCGCTGGCCCAATCGGTAACAGGCACGCTGCCTGCGGCGTTGCTGCGCCAGTCGGCGATTCTGAGCCACCCGGTGTTCAACCGTTATCACTCCGAAACCGAGCTGATGCGTTACCTGCGCCGCCTGGCTGACAAAGACCTGGCGCTGGACCGCACCATGATCCCGCTGGGCTCGTGCACCATGAAGCTCAACGCCGCCAGCGAAATGATTCCGGTGACCTGGGCCGAGTTCGGCAACCTGCACCCGTTTGCCCCTGCAGAGCAAAGCCAGGGCTATCAGCAACTGACCCGCGAGCTGGAACTCATGCTCTGTGAGGCCACCGGCTACGACGCCGTCTCGCTGCAACCCAACGCAGGCTCCCAAGGTGAGTACGCAGGCTTGCTGGCCATTCGTGCTTACCACCAGAGCCGTGGCGAAGAACGCCGCGACATTTGCCTGATCCCCTCCTCGGCCCACGGCACCAACCCGGCGACCGCACACATGGCCGGTATGCGCGTGGTGGTTACCGCCTGTGACGCGCGCGGCAACGTCGACATTGAAGACCTGCGCGCCAAGGCCATCGAACACCGCGATCACCTTGCCGCGTTGATGATCACCTACCCGTCGACCCACGGCGTGTTCGAAGAAGGCATCCGCGAAATCTGCGGCATCATTCATGACAACGGCGGCCAGGTGTACATCGACGGCGCCAACATGAACGCAATGGTCGGCCTGTGCGCACCGGGCAAGTTTGGCGGCGACGTGTCGCACCTTAACCTGCACAAAACCTTCTGCATCCCCCACGGCGGTGGCGGCCCGGGCGTTGGCCCGATTGGCGTCAAGTCGCACCTGATCCCGTTCCTGCCGGGCCACAGCGCCCTGGAGCGCAAGGAAGGCGCGGTGTGTGCCGCTCCGTTCGGCAGCGCCAGCATTCTGCCGATCACCTGGATGTACATCCGCATGATGGGCGGCGAAGGCCTGAAACGCGCCTCGCAGCTGGCCATTTTGAACGCCAACTACATTGCCCGCCGTCTCGAAGAGCATTACCCGGTGCTGTACTCGGGCGCCAACGGCCTGGTGGCGCACGAATGCATCCTCGACCTGCGCCCGCTCAAGGAAACCAGCGGCATCAGCGTTGATGACGTGGCCAAGCGCCTGATCGACTTTGGCTTCCACGCCCCGACCATGTCGTTCCCGGTGGCGGGCACGTTGATGATCGAGCCGACTGAAAGTGAATCCAAACAAGAGCTGGATCGCTTCTGCGAAGCCATGATCCGCATCCGCGAGGAGATTCGCGCGGTCGAAAACGGCAGCCTCGACAAAGACGACAACCCGCTGAAAAACGCCCCGCACACGGCCGCAGAAATCGTTGGCGAGTGGACCCACCCGTACAGCCGCGAACAAGCGGTGTATCCGGTCGCGTCGTTGATCGAAGGCAAATACTGGCCGCCGGTAGGCCGTGTCGACAACGTGTTCGGCGACCGCAACCTGGTCTGCGCATGCCCGTCGATCGAGAGCTATCAGGAGGCTTGATCCCGATCCGTAGGAGCGAGCTTGCCTCGCGATCTTTTGATCTTTTAAAAGATCGCGAGACGAGCTCGCTCCTACACGTTTTGCTTGCCAATTCATCTATAAGAAACCGGAGAACCCTATGTCGTTAAGCGTGTTCGACCTGTTCAAAATTGGCATCGGCCCTTCCAGTTCCCACACCGTCGGCCCCATGCGGGCTGCCGCACGTTTTGTCGAAGGTTTGGCCCGCGAGGGTTTGCTGCCGAGCACGGCCTGCGTGAAAGTCGAGCTGTATGGTTCCCTCGGCGCCACCGGTAAAGGTCACGGCAGCGACAAAGCCGTGTTGCTGGGGCTTGAAGGCGAACTCCCGGACACCGTCAACACCGAAACCGTGGCTGAACGCCTGGCCCGGATTCGCAGCAGCGGGCGTTTGAACCTTAACGGCGAACACGCCATCGATTTCAACGAAAAACTGCACCTGGCGATGATTCGCAAACCCTTGGCCTTTCACCCCAACGGCATGATTTTTCGTGCCCTGGACGCCGCCGGAATACAGATTCGCAGCCGCGAGTATTACTCGGTCGGCGGCGGCTTTGTGGTGGATGAAGACGCTGCGGGCGCTGACCGCATCGTCGAAGACAGTACGCCACTGAAGTACCCGTTCAAAACCGCCAAAGAGCTGCTGAACCATTGCACTACGCAGCACTTGTCCATCAGCCAGGTGATGCTGGCCAACGAAAGCGCGTGGCGCCCGGAAGCCGAAACCCGCAGTGGCTTGCTGCACATCTGGCAAGTGATGCAGGACTGTGTGAGCGCGGGCTGTCGCAATGAAGGGATTTTACCCGGTGGCTTAAAGGTCAAACGCCGGGCCGCCGCGCTGCATCGTCAACTGTGCAGCCACCCGGAAGCCGCCCTGCGCGATGCGCTGTCCGTGCTCGACTGGGTCAATCTGTATGCACTGGCGGTAAACGAAGAAAACGCCAATGGCGGACGCGTGGTCACCGCACCCACCAATGGGGCTGCGGGGATTATCCCGGCCGTGCTGCATTACTACATGCGCTTTATCGGCGGTGCCAACGAAGACGGCGTGGTGCGGTTTCTGCTGACGGCAGCCGCCATCGGCATTTTGTACAAGGAAAACGCCTCGATCTCGGGCGCCGAAGTCGGCTGCCAGGGCGAAGTCGGTGTGGCCTGTTCCATGGCCGCTGGCGCGCTCTGCGAAGTGCTCGGCGGCAGCGTGCAACAAGTCGAGAACGCCGCCGAAATCGGCATGGAACACAACCTGGGGCTGACCTGCGATCCGATTGGTGGGCTGGTGCAAGTGCCGTGTATCGAGCGCAACGCCATGGGCTCGGTCAAGGCCATCAACGCCGTGCGCATGGCCTTGCGCGGCGACGGCCAGCACTTTGTCTCGCTCGACAAGGTGATCCGCACCATGCGCCAGACCGGCGCCGACATGAAAAGCAAATACAAAGAGACCGCCCGCGGCGGTCTGGCTGTCAACATTATTGAGTGCTGATTTTCAAGGAGTCACGAATGTCCACCGAACACTTGCTCATCACCCCGCTGCACGCACTGCACCTTGAACTCGGCGCCCGCATGGTGCCTTTTGCCGGCTATGACATGCCCGTGCAATACCCGCTGGGCGTGATGAAAGAGCACCAGCACACCCGTGAACAGGCCGGGTTGTTTGATGTTTCGCACATGGGGCAGATCCTGCTGACCGGCGCCGGTGCCGCCAAAGCACTGGAAACATTGGTGCCCGTCGACATCATCGACCTGCCGGTGGGCATGCAGCGTTACGCCATGTTCACCAACGAGCAAGGCGGCATTCTGGATGACCTGATGGTTGCCAATCTGGGCAATGACCGGTTGTTTTTGGTGGTTAACGCCGCCTGCAAGGCGCAGGACCTGGCGCACCTGCGCAAACACCTGGGCGCCCACTGCGAGATCCAGCCGCTGTTTGAAGAGCGCGCCCTGCTGGCCCTGCAAGGCCCGGCAGCGGTAACGGTGTTGCAGCGTCTGGCACCTGACGTGGCCAAAATGACCTTTATGCAATTTGAGCCTGTGACGCTGCTGGACGTGGCGTGCTATGTCAGCCGCTCGGGTTATACCGGTGAAGACGGCTTTGAGATCTCGGTACCGACAGCACACGCAGAAAAACTCGCCCGCGCGCTTTTGGCTGAACCTGAGGTTCAGGCCATTGGTTTGGGCGCACGTGATTCTTTGCGCCTTGAAGCCGGTCTGTGCTTGTACGGCCACGACATGAACGAAAAAACCACGCCGATTGAAGCCAGCCTGTTGTGGGCGATCTCTAAAGCGCGCCGTGCCGACGGCCCGCGTGCGGGTGGCTTCCCAGGTGCTGACACCATTTTTACCCAGCAACAACAAGGGGTTGCACGAAAAAGGGTCGGCCTGCTGCCCCAGGAACGCACACCGGTGCGTGAAGGCGCCGAGGTGGTCGATGCACAGGGTAACGTCATCGGCACAGTGTGTAGCGGCGGCTTTGGCCCTACCCTGGGCGCACCGCTGGCCATGGCGTATCTGGACAGTGCATTCACCCCGATAGACACCGAGGTCTGGGCGATTGTTCGGGGTAAACGTGTGCCGATGAAAGTGTCTAAACTGCCGTTTGTAGCGCAACGTTATTATCGGGGCTAAACCCCGGGCTTTTTATACAGTTGTATGACACTTGCGTGCCATACAACTGCCACAAAACAGTGCGAAGTTTCGATAGTGAAAAAAGCACTTTAAACATGAAAACAATTGAACACCTCTATGAACACACTTTCTTTAACGCTGCCCACACCCCACTGTAGGAGCGAGCTTGCTCGCGATCTTTTGATCTTTTAAATGCGTTGCTATAAGTGAACTACATGAGGTTATAAAGGGGTGTATTTAAGGGGCTTGTTTTTTTAATCCTGTTTTCGTAGAGTTTGACCACTGTGTTTGCATGGGTCGCTGGAATCGTGACCTGGGCAGTAGCTCTATGTTTGCTACAACCCGTTCTGCGTCTCTTACTTTCCTGCAACCCAGCACCAGTCCTCTTTCAACGTAAGGAGGCTGCCATTAATTGTTAGCGTCAAGGAATTAAGAAATGTCTCAACGTCAGAGCGGTACCGTCAAGTGGTTTAACGACGAGAAAGGTTTTGGTTTCATCACTCCGGAAAGCGGTCCGGATCTGTTCGTACACTTCCGTGCCATTCAAGGCAACGGTTTCAAAAGCTTGAAAGAAGGCCAGAAAGTGACCTTCATCGCTGTTCAGGGCCAAAAAGGCATGCAGGCTGACGAAGTTCAAGCCGAAGCCTAAGCTTCTGTTCCACAAAAGCCTCTGATGCTGACATCAGAGGCTTTTTTATGGGCGCAATTTCGTAAGATGGGTTTTTCCTTCACGAGAGCCTGCCATGTCGAAACCACCACTTAGCCCCCAAGGCGACTTTCCCGCCGCCGGCCTGGGGCGCCGTCTGGCAGCCATGTTCTATGACTTTCTGCTGTGTACGGCCCTGCTGATTGTGACCACGTTTATCTACAAGCTGATCATGATGGGCTTTATCGGTGAAGCCAAAATGCGCGAGCTGACCGAAGCCGGGGCGCTGGATGGCGACCCGTTGCTCTCGACCATTTTGTTGTTTGTCCTGTTCGCGTTCTTTGCCAAGTTCTGGACCCACAGCGGCCAAACCCTGGGCATGCAAGTGTGGGGCGTGCGCGTGCAAAACGCCGATGGATCGGCGATCAGCCTGTGGCAAGCGCTGTTGCGCTTTATGGTGTCGATTGGTTCGTGGCTGTGTTTAGGGCTGGGGTTTATCTGGTCTGTGTTCGATAAACGCAAGCGCACCTGGCACGACATATACTCCGACAGCCAGTTGGTTCGCATCCCTAAACAGAAGAAATAAAAAAAGCCCGTATCTCGCGATACGGGCTTTTTATTTTTGCTGTGTTTCTATGGTGACTGCCGTTTGCTGGAGAAACGGGTTGCTGCGCAACCCTTCGCAGCCTTCGGCAGCGACTACAAGGGTTGGTTACTCTGCCAGCTTGAAGGTAATGAAGCTGGCGCGGCCCTGACGCAGTACACGCATCGAGACCGAACGATTTTTTGGCAATGCCTTGGCAATTTCAGTGAATTGCTTGGCATCGGTAATCGCCTGATTGTTCAGATGAGTGATCACGTCACCCGGTTGCAGACCAATCAACGCCGCAGGACCGTCCTGTACGTCTTTGATGATCACGCCACCTTTGATGTCGTTGGCTTTCTTCTGCTCGTCGGTCAAGTCAGCGACAGCGACGCCCAGACGGTTGCTGCTTTGCTCAGCACCGGTCAGGCCAGCCATCTCCTTGCCTTCATCCGGGATAGCGCCCACGGTGAGGTCCAGGGTTTTGCGCTTGCCGTCACGCACCACTTCAAGGGTGGCTTTGCTACCGGCTTTCAGCGCGCCTACCAGGTGCGGCAGGTCGGCCGACATGACGATCGGCTGGCCATTCATGCTCAGGATCACGTCACCTACTTGCAGACCGCCTTTGGCAGCCGGGCCGTTGTCCAGTACTTGAGCAACCAGCGCACCGGCAGGTTTTTCCAGACCGAAGGATTCCGCCAGGTCTTTATTGACCTCTTGAATCACCACGCCCAACCAGCCACGGCTAACCTTGCCGCCGGCTTTGAGTTGGTTGGAAACGTCCATGGCCACATCGATAGGGATCGCGAACGACACGCCCATAAAGCCACCGGAACGGGTGTAGATCTGTGAGTTGATGCCGACCACCTCACCTGCCAGGTTGAACAGCGGGCCACCGGAGTTACCCGGGTTGATTGGCACGTCAGTCTGTATGAACGGCACATAGCTTTCATTCGGCAGGCTGCGGCCGATGGCGCTGATGATGCCTTGGGTGACGGTGTGGTCAAAGCCGAACGGCGAGCCGATCGCTACCACCCATTGACCGGCCTTGAGGTCCTGAGACTTGCCCAACTTCAGCACCGGCAGGTTTTTGCCATCAATTTTCAGCAGGGCCACATCGGAACGCGGGTCGGTACCGACCAGCTTGGCTTTCATTTCGCTGCGGTCAGACAGACGCACGATGATTTCGTCAGCGTCAGCCACTACGTGGTTGTTGGTCAGGATGTAGCCGTCCGGGGAGATGATAAAACCCGATCCCAGCGATTGAGCTTCGCGCTGACGCCCACCTTGGCCACCGCCCATGCCTGGCGGCATGCCGCGTTCAAAGAAATCACGCAATCCCGGCGGCAAGCCTTCGAGGTCTGGCATGTTCGAGACTTTGCGGTCCGGCAGCTTTTGCGTCGTACTGATGTTGACGACGGCGGGTGATGCCTGCTCGACCAACTGCGTGAAGTCGGGCAACTGCGCTTCAGCCAGCGCGGGCACTGCCTGGCCGAGCATCAGCACGGCAGCAAAAATGGGTAAGTAAGACTTCAATCGAGGCATTGGTTTACAGCTCCCGTTAATAGCCAGCAGGGTTGTGCAATGAGTCCCAAAAACTTAAGCCAGCATAGACCGGTTTTTGGGCGGACCAGAAACAAACAAGGTCAGAGCCCATTAGGCACTGACCTTTGTAAAAAAAATGAAAAAAACAATTTGAAATGTTCACCGCTCATTTCAGTGTTCCATCAAGGTTTGACCGTCGCCGAGGGTTCGGCCTGCCCTGCCCGCATGGAGAGTGCGATGCGCTCTGCAGTGCCCATCGGGATCTCGCCCACCACGGTTGCGAGGATCTCTGCGTCAGGGGTCGAGAGGTGCCTTGAGACCGCAACAGTCGGCCCCAGCTGCAGGCGCATGTCGGGCACAGCGTCGCCTTTCAGGGGTTCGAGGAACACCGAGAAACGCGTCAAACCGTCGTCATACATGAGGCTGGTGACTTCTGTTTTGGTTTTGGGATCGCGACGCACGTTGCTGCTCAAGAGCTCAAACCCTGGCGGCAACCAGTCGGAATGCCAGCTGTGCACAGGTTTGCTCACAGGTACAGCCGCTTGAGAGGTGGCCACGGCCTGACAACGGTCACCGGGGGTGAGCTGGCTGTCGTTGGGCGGCGTCGTTTCAAGGTGGGTGAACTGAAAACGTTCCAGTAACTGCCCTTTGTCATTGACCAGCAATGACTTCAAAGGCAAGCCGGTTTCACGGTCCAGATACAGTTCAACGCCATAGCGATGCTGGTCACGCGGGGTTAGCACAATGACCGCCACAGGGCGACCGGCTACCCGCGAATCACCCGCGCGAGTCACGGCATACCAGTTTTCAAGGCGTTGCAAATCCAGCTGTCGCGCGGTGGTGTCGGCGACATCTGCAAGGCCGTTGATCAGTTTGCCAGTGACGCACTCGGTGCGCCCATCGGCACGAACCACCTCGTAAGGGGCACCATCAAGCTGCACCAGTCGTTCACGCACTTTGCCGTCTTGCACGCGGTGCCAGATGCGATGGGTCGAAAAACTCCCATTGCGCTCGTAAACAAACGTGCCTTGATAGCTTTGCTGCTGCTCAGCCGCGCCTAAGCGTTTTAGCCAGTCTTGGGCGTCATCGGCATGAGCAGGTACAACAAAAAAACCACTGAGCAGAAGCGGTAACAGAGGTAGGACGCGCATGATGGCCCTTAACGGTTTTCCAGGCTTGCAGCTCGTGCGTAAGGCAGAGGGCTTTCAGTTCCTTTCATGGCCGCTTGTTCAGCGTGCTGGCGCAAATAGCCCGGCAAACGCTGATTTTGCCAACCGGCCTGGCCTTGCAGTACACCATTGGCCATTGGCCCGGTGCCCTGATCAGAGCTCTCACTGTAGTTGGCCAGTACCGCCGGGCCTTTAACTGTCGGCGCACTCAGGCTCGGCTGATTGCCTTGCTGGGCCAGTTGGGCGCCCACGATGTCATCCTGGTTGTACAGTCTGACACCCGCCAGAACAGCCACCGTCACCGAGGCAGCAACTGCCAGGCGGCCAATGCTTTGCCAGTGACTGCGCTTGGCTTTGGCGGGTGTTTGTTCTTCGGCCAGTGCGGCCGATACTGCAGATGCGATGTCCAGGCGAGGGATCAGCAGATCTTTGTGCATCACAGCACGGGCAACCTGATAGCGATTCCAGGTGGCACGTGTTTGTGCATCGTCAAAGGCATTCAATACCCGACGTAATTCCAGTTCGTCCGCTTCGTTATCCATCACTGCGGACAGCGATTCCTGCAGGGCTTCACGACTCATGGCGGTTCCTCTCTTGGCTGTCGCCGCTGTCTCAGTTTTCCTGCAACAACGGCTGCAGGGCTTTATCGATGGCTTCCCGAGCACGGAATATCCGGGATCGTACGGTACCCACCGGACATTGCATGACGCTCGCAATATCTTCGTAACTCAGACCATCAAACTCACGTAAAGTTAATGCCGTACGTAAATCTTCTGGCAGTAGCTGAATGGTGCGGTGAACCGTGCCTTCGATCTCATCGCGAAGCAAAGAGCGCTCCGGCGATTCCAGATCTTTCAGACCGTGGTCACCATCATAAAACTCAGCATCTTCAGAACTCACATCGCTATCGGGTGGGCGACGACCGCGTGACACCAGATAGTTTTTCGCCGTGTTAATGGCGATGCGGTACAGCCACGTATAAAAGGCGCTGTCTCCGCGAAAATTGCCAAGTGCACGGTAAGCCTTGATAAAGGCTTCTTGTGCCACGTCCTGGGCTTCATGGGTGTCGTGCACAAAACGCACGATCAACCCGAGAATTTTGTGCTGGTATTTCAGCACTAGCAGATCAAATGCACGCTTGTCGCCGCGCTGCACGCGCTCGACCAGCTGCTGATCCTCTTCCTGGGTTAGCATGAATACTCCTCATAAGACCGGGAGGAAGAGTGTTTTGCTAATTGATCAGGCTTGCAAACATAGACTCGGGCTTTTCGCAAAAGTTCTCTCCCCCCTGGCAAGTTTCCTGCGCACTCGGATTTGGCACGCACGAAAACGCAGCTCGGGCCTGGCCGGCTGCGTCAATAATCTTGTCGTCAAAGTCACCTGCGCGGGCCGTAAAATCAACCCCGTATGGCATTGACGCAACTCCCCTTTATGGCGGGCAACCTGCTATTGAACCCTGAGCTGTCGGAAAAGTTCCAAAATTCAGATCAGGTGTAACGTCTATAGCAGGATAAAATACAGTTCGTGCGCAGGTTGTGCCCGACGCGCAGCCTCTGGTTTGCCGATTTATTCTGCAAAACGGCATGCAGATCGCCACACTCTGAGGCACACTTCTCGCCCGCTGTAATGACCCAACGCCACAAAGGCCCGGCTATTGTGCCGATCCCCCCCTCTATATACTAGTGGGCGCTTTTTTTGCGGACATAAGAAGAATGAGCCAACATTTTCAACACGATGTGCTGGTGATTGGCAGCGGGGCTGCCGGTCTGAGCCTGGCGCTGTCACTGCCAGGCCATCTGCGCATTGCAGTTTTGAGCAAGGGCGACCTGGCCAACGGCTCGACATTTTGGGCACAAGGCGGCGTCGCTGCCGTGCTGGATGACACCGACACGGTCCAGTCCCACGTCGAAGACACCCTCAATGCCGGGGGCGGCCTGTGTCATGAAGATGCCGTGCGTTTTACGGTCGAACACAGTCGCGAAGCCATTCAGTGGCTGATCGACCAGGGCGTGCCCTTCACCCGCGATGAGGACGCCGACCCTGAGCACCCAGGGTTTGAGTTCCATCTCACCCGTGAAGGCGGCCACAGCCATCGGCGCATCATTCACGCCGCCGATGCCACCGGCGCGGCTATCTTCAAGACTCTGCTCGAACAAGCCCGCCAGCGCCCCAATATTGAATTGCTCGAACAACGCGTGGCCGTTGATCTGATTACCGCCCGTCGCCTGGGCCTGGAAGGTGACCGCTGCCTCGGTGCCTACGTGCTCAACCGCGCCACCGGCGAAGTCGACACCTACGGCTCGCGCTTCACCATTCTGGCCTCAGGCGGCGCAGCCAAGGTATACCTCTATACCAGCAACCCCGATGGCGCCTGCGGTGATGGCATTGCCATGGCCTGGCGCTCGGGCTGCCGGGTCGCGAATCTGGAATTCAACCAGTTCCACCCCACTTGCCTGTATCACCCGCAAGCCAAGAGCTTTTTGATCACCGAAGCCCTGCGTGGCGAAGGCGCACACCTCAAGCTGCCGAATGGCGAGCGCTTTATGCACCGTTTCGACCCGCGCGGTGAACTGGCCCCGCGGGACATCGTGGCCCGCGCCATCGACCACGAAATGAAACGCCTGGGCATTGACTGCGTGTACCTGGATATCAGCCATGAATCCGACACGTTCATCAAGACCCATTTCCCGACGGTCTATGAACGCTGCCTGGAATTTTCCATCGACATCACCAAACAGGCGATTCCGGTGGTGCCTGCGGCGCACTACACCTGTGGCGGGGTCATGGTGGACGGTCACGGGCGCACCGACGTCCCCGGCCTGTATGCCATTGGCGAAACCAGCTTTACCGGCCTGCACGGTGCCAATCGCATGGCCAGCAACTCTTTGCTGGAGTGCTTCGTGTACGCCCGCTCTGCGGCAGACGACATCCTCACGCAACTCGAACACATCGACATTCCTGATTCGCTGCCCAGCTGGGATGCCAGCCAGGTAACCGATTCGGACGAAGACGTGATCATCGCCCACAACTGGGATGAACTACGGCGCTTTATGTGGGACTACGTGGGCATTGTCCGCACCAACAAGCGCCTGCAACGGGCCGAGCACCGCGTGCGCCTGCTGCTGGACGAAATCGACGAGTTTTACAGTAACTATAAAGTCAGCCGCGACCTGATTGAGCTGCGCAACCTGGCACAAGTGGCCGAGTTGATGATCCGCAGTGCAATGGCGAGAAAGGAGTCACGGGGGCTGCATTACACCCTCGACTACCCGGACATGCTGCCTGAAGCGCTGGACACTATTCTGGTGCCAACCACCTACGCCGACTGAACTTGAGTCGCACGCGCAAGCGCCGGTGCTGATCCGGCGCCAGCGCGTCACGCGGAATGCACACCGCCCTCACCCACCACTCGCCCGGCACGCGGAACCGCAGCAGCACCATCATCGGCAACGCCAGGCTGTCGCGTTGCAACTGCACGGCCTGCCAGCCCTTGGCCCGACTCCATAACTGCCAACCCTCGGTATTTCGGCGAAGACCACTGAAGGCCTTGGCGTGGGTCAATCGAATATGCCGGGGCACTGCCCAAACGCCATGCATCAGGCACAACAACAGCCCAAGCAGGCGAGCCCACACGGGTATCGAAAGAAGGCAGATTGAGATCAGTGCCAGCGATTGCGCTGCCAGATACGCCGCCAGCAATTGCCCGGAGGCGTGCCAGCGGCATTCAAAAAAATCACTTGGGCTGGACACGGTCCAGAATCATGCGGACCATGCGCTGCAGCTCGGGGTCGTCAGACTCGCTGCGCTCCATGAACCAGCCGAACATGTCCTGGTCTTCGCACTCCAGGAGCCTGCGATAGACTTCGCGATCAGCGTCATTGAGGTGCTGGTAAACCTCCTTGACGAACGGTACCAGCAGTACGTCCAGCTCAAGCATGCCGCGGCGGCTGTGCCAGTAGAGACGATTGAGTTCAACATCTTCGACCATGGAGCGCTCCTCAAATAGAGCGCAAGTATACAGACCGATCCAAGAGAGAACAGTCGGCTTTGGTCGGTTGTCGAGAACCTTTGCGAACTACCCATTTACAGGTCACCCCTCTATGATGTGTCCCAGACTTTACAACCTGCGATGACTCATGGCCGACTCTGCTTTTTTCTGCACCTTGTCTCACGAAGGCGTTCTTGCTGTTATTGGCAACGACGCCAGCAAGTTCCTGCAGGGACAACTCACCTGTAACCTCAATTATCTGAGCGACACGCGCTCAAGCCTCGGTGCGCGTTGCACGCAGAAAGGCCGGATGCAGTCGAGTTTCCGTATCCTCCTCGAACCGCAGGGCTGCTTTCTGGCCATGGCGCGTGAACTGGTCGAGCCACAATTGGCTGACTTGAAAAAGTACGCGGTGTTCTCCAAATCAAAATTGACCGATGACAGCGATCACTGGGTGCGCTTTGGCCTGAGCCAGGGCGACGCAGTGTTGCAAGGCCTGGGCATCGACCTGCCTGCCGACACCGACAGCGTCGCCCGGGCGAATGGCCTCATCGCCATTCGTGTGTCAGACGGCCGAGCAGAACTGTGGGCTCCGGCCGAGCAAGCCGAACACTTGCACCAGCAGTTGAAAGCCCAGTTGCCTGAAGCTGATATCAACCAATGGACACTCGGCCAGATCCGCGCTGGCATTGGTCAGGTCATGCCGCAAACGCGCGAACTGTTCATCCCGCAAATGATCAACCTGCAAGCGGTAGGCGGTGTCAGCTTCAAAAAGGGCTGCTACACCGGGCAAGAAATCGTTGCGCGCATGCAATACCTCGGCAAGCTCAAACGCCGTCTTTATCGCCTGTCGCTTGAGGCATGCAATGCGCAGCCAGAGCCTGGCACGCCGCTGTTTTCACCGACACACAGTAGCGCCGTGGGCGAAGTGGTGATTGCTGCTCATACTCCGGAGCGTATTGAACTGCTGGCCGTGTTGACAGCTGACGCGGTGGAAGCGGGAGATATTCACGTGGGCGATCTGCAAGGCCCTGCGCTGACGTTGCTTGACCTGCCTTATCAACTCGACCGTGATCGTGAGATACAGCGTTAATTCTCGAGAATAAAAATGAGCATGTTGGCGAGCAAAGTCCAGATGGACTTGGTAAAGGCCATCGTTCGAGATGACCTGGTTTTGCCCACGCTACCGGAAGTGGCGTTAAATATTCGCAAGGCAGCGGAAAACCCGGAAATCAGCGTCAGCAACCTCAGCAAAGTCATCGGTCGCGATACCGCGCTGGCGGCGCGGCTGATTAAAGTCGTCAACAGCCCGCTCCTGCGCGCGTTGTACGAAGTGACAGACTTGCACACCGCCATCACCCGGCTGGGCGTGAATTACAGCAGCAACCTGGCCATTGGGTTGGTTATGGAACAGATCTTCCACGCCCGCTCGCCCGTCGTCGAAAGCAAAATGCGCGACGTCTGGCGCCAAAGCCTGGAGGTGGCCGGTGTGTGCTATGCGTTTTGTCGGCGGTATACCTCGCTCAAACCCGATCAGGCAGCGCTTGGCGGGTTGGTGCATCAAATTGGCGTATTACCGATCCTGATTTATGCCGAGGAACATAACGAACTGCTCGCAGACCCCGTGTCGCTGAACCATGTGATCGAGCGCATTCACCCGGTGATTGGCGACAAATTGCTCGCGGTCTGGGAGTTTCCGGAAATGCTGCTCAAGCTGCCGGGGCAGTATCAGGACGTTGGCCGCGAGTCCAAGGCCATCGACTACATCGACCTGGTGCAAATCGCCACGGTGTTCTGCGAACAGCGCGACACCCCGACACTCAGCCACAACCTGAATGCGCTGCACGCATTCAAACGTCTGAAGCTGGATGCTGACAGCGAGGTGTTTCAGCAACAAATGAACGATGCGCGCGGGATGTTCATGTAACGCCACACCTGTAGCCGTGACGAGCCTTGCGAGGCGGCCGCAAGATCAAAAGATCGCGAGGCAAGCTCGCTCCTGCAGAACCCGTAGTCGCTGCCGAGGCACGAAGGCTGCGATGAACCTACAGCGAACGATTGTCGGCTGCCGATACGAAGCTCACCCGCACTTTCAACCCGCGCTCGGCGCCGTCATGCAGGCTGATGTGGGCCAGATGCGCGCGGCAGATTTCGCCAACAATGGCCAGCCCCAAACCACTCCCAGCCACTTGCTGGTTACGTCGATAAAACCGCTCAAACACTCGCTCACGGTCTTCATACGGGATACCCGGACCGTCGTCTTCAACTTCCAGCACCGCTGGCAAGGACACCCGCAAGATCACGTTACCCCCAGTACAGGTGTGCGCCAGTGCGTTGTCGATCAGGTTGCTCAATAGCTCATTGAGCAAGGTCGGTTCGCCGCGCAGCCAGACCGGCTGGTCGGCTTCCAGCGCCAGGGCCACGCCTCGGGAATGCGCCAGGGGCGCCATGGCCATGCCCAGCTCTCGGGCCAGTTGGCTGAGATCGAGCAATTGCGCCCCGCCCTCAGCAATCGCCCTCGCACCATTTTCAATACGCGCCAGCGACAACAACTGGTTCGCCAAATGCGTCAGCCGGTCGGTGTCTTTAACCGTTTGTTCCAACGTGTGACGCAAAACCTGCGGGTCATGTGTGCGCAAGCCCAACTCAATGCGGGCCTTGAGCACGGCCAGCGGGGTGCGTAACTCATGGGCCGCGTCGGCAATAAACTGCGCCTGACGCTCAAACTGCCAACGCAAGCGCTCGGTAAAGTGGTTCAAGGTTTGCACCAGCGGCCTTAGCTCACGCTGCACCGGCACCAGCGGCAACGGGCGCAAATCATCAGGCTCGCGCTCTTCAACGGCGGTACGCAAACGCTCCAGCGGGCGTAAAGCGGCGCTTACAGCAAACCACACCACTAACAATGCGCCCAGCCCCAGCATACCCAGACGCAGCAAAGTGTCGGCCATCAGGCTGCGCGCCATGGCCACGCGTGCCTCATCGGTTTCTGCCACGCGAATCTCGGCCATGCCATTCATGTTCGGTTCGCTAACGGCCTTAAGCAGGCTCACCACGCGGACGTTTTGCCCGCGGTATTCAGCGTTGTAAAAACGCGCCAGCGCCGGGTAGTCGTCAGTCCGTGGCGTGCCAGGTGGCGGTGCCGGCAAGTGTTCATAGCCCGAAATCAGCCGCCGCTGAATATCGTAAACCTGGTAGTAGATGCGTCCGGCACTGTCGTAGGCAAAGGTGTCGAGCGCCACGTAAGGCACGTCGGCACTCAGGCTGCCATCACGCTGTGACAAGCCTGCGGCGATGGTGCGGGCGGATGCCAGCAAGGTGCGGTCGTAAGCCGTGTCGGCGGCTTCGCGACCATTGAAGTAAGCACTCAGGCTGCTGGCGAGCATCAGCACCACCAGCAACAGGGTCAGGGTCCACAGCAACCGCCAACGCAGGCTGTCGACCTTAAACATCACGGCCTTCCAGCAAGTAACCCAGGCCCCGGAACGTCACAATTGCCACCGCATGGCCGTCGAGTTTTTTGCGCAAGCGGTGCACGTAGATTTCAATCGCGTCCGGGCTTGCTTCTTCGTCGAGGCCAAACACTTGAGCCGCCAGTTGTTCCTTGCTCATGACCCGCCCCGGCCTTGCGATCAACGCTTCCAGTACGGCCTGCTCGCGTGAGGTCAGGGTCAGCAATTCGTCTTTTAGCGTGAAGCGCCGGGTCTCCAGATCGTAAACCAGCGGGCCGCAGCGCTGCTGACGCTCGCCACCCAACACGCTACGGCGCAACAACGCTTTGACCCGCGCTTCGAGTTCAGCCAGCTCAAACGGTTTGGCCAGGTAATCATCGGCGCCCAGGTTGAGCCCATGCACCCGGTCCTTGACGTCACTGCGTGCAGTCAGCATCAACACCGGCAAGGTTTTGCCACGCGCGCGCAAACGCGCCAGCACCTCAAAGCCATCCATTCGCGGCAGGCCCACGTCCAGAATGGCCATCGCATAGTCTTCGCTGCTCAGTGCCAGGTCAGCGGCCACACCATCGTGCAGGACGTCCACGGTCAGGCCGGTACTTTTCAACGCTTGAGCAACACTCTCGGCCAACTGCAACTGATCCTCGACCAAAAGAACACGCATCGGATTTACCTCATTATTTTTGTTCAGGCCTGTGGCTCTGTGCGCGAAGTGTACAGACGCAAACGGGGCTGTGAACCCCAAATAAACACTGAAAGAAAACTGAAAGGTTCACGAAAGGTTGGCGGATTAGGATTCGCCAACAAACAGTTACATCTGTTGCGCAAATGATTTTTTAGCGCTGCGCAAAACACCTCGACGTGTTTTCGCCAATAAGAACAATAATGGAGCACACCGTATGCTGATGCCTCAGCCTGTCGCCCTTTGCCTTCCTGCTTGCCCCGTCTTCGCTCACCGCCACACAGGCCTGCGAACGACATTCTGTTGCCCCTCGCTGTACCCATGACGCTGACGATGCACGGCACTTGCCCGGCGTAAACGTTGGCGATGGCCACGACTGATAACAGCACTTTTCTGCTCATTTAAAACAATAACTCCTGCGGAGACATTATGAATTTCTCACTGCGCTCTTTGGCTCTTGCTGCCGGCTGCATGTTGTTCGCTGGCCAACTTATGGCTGAACCTAAACGCCCTGAATGTATCGCCCCGGCCTCCCCTGGTGGCGGTTTTGACCTGACCTGCAAGCTGGTGCAAAGCGCACTGGTAAACGAAAAACTGCTCAGTAAACCAATGCGCGTGACCTACATGCCGGGCGGCGTGGGCGCGGTGGCGTATAACGCGGTAGTCGCACAGCGCCCGGCTGACGCCGGCACGTTGGTGGCATGGTCCAGCGGTTCACTGCTGAACCTGGCACAAGGCAAGTTCGGGCGTTTCGATGAAGGCGCTGTTCGCTGGCTCGCTGCCGTCGGAACCAGCTACGGCGCGCTCGCCGTGAAAAAAGACTCGCCCTACAAGAATCTCGACGATCTCGTTAAAGCACTGAAAAAAGATCCGGGTAGTGTGGTGATTGGTTCTGGCGGCACAGTGGGTAGCCAGGACTGGATGCAGACGGCGCTGGTCGCCAAAGCAGCAGGCATCAACCCGCGTGAATTGCGTTACGTAGCGCTGGAAGGCGGCGGCGAAATCGCCACAGCCTTGCTGGGCGGCCATATCCAGGTCGGCAGCACCGATATTTCCGACTCCATGCCTCACATCCAGAGCGGTGACATGCGCCTGCTGGCGGTCTTCGCCGATGAGCGTCTCGACGACCCGCAAATGAAGGACATACCGACCGCCAAAGAACAGGGCTACGACATCGTCTGGCCGGTGGTGCGCGGCTTCTACCTGGGGCCAAAAGTCAGCGATGCCGACTACGCGTGGTGGAAAGAGACCTTCGACAAACTGCTGGTGTCCGAAGACTTCGCTACCTTGCGTGATCAGCGCGAACTGTTTCCGTTCTCGATGACCGGCCCGGAGCTGGACGCCTACGTGAAGAAACAGGTAGCTGATTACAAAGTCCTGGCCAAGGAATTTGGTCTCGTTCAGTAACCGTCGCTGATCGCTGACTGTGCCCTTAACCGTGGGGGCACAGCCCTGGAGTGAACCATGCTCTTACAACGTATTTTTGCCTCGGCGCTGCTCATCGTCTGCCTCTGTCTGGCGGCGATGGCGTGGCCCTATCAAGCGTCTTTTTCTTACGAACCGGTCGGCCCACGCGCCTTCCCGCTGTTGATGCTGGGCCTGATGAGCCTGGGTTTGATCTACATGATCTTTCGCCCTTCGCCGGTGGTGCACAGCGAGGATGACCCGCAACTGGATCGCGAAACCCTGATCAAGATCGGCCTGTGTGTCGTGCTGTTGCTGATCTTTGCCGGCACCTTCGAAACCCTCGGTTTTGTCCTCAGCGCCATCTTGGTCGGCATCCCGATGGCACGCCTGTATGGCGGCCGCTGGTTGCCGAGCATTGTGATCATCAGCCTGATGAGCGTCGGTCTTTATCTGCTGTTTGATAAAGCGATGGACGTTCCGCTGCCGCTTGGCCTGCTCGAAGTTCTGGAGAACTGATATGGATACTTTTAGCTATTTGGGCCAGGGCTTCGGCGTCGCGCTCAGCCCTTACAACCTGGTTACCGCACTGTGCGGCACCTTGATCGGCACCGTGGTCGGCCTGCTGCCCGGCCTTGGCCCGATCAACGGCGTGGCCCTGCTCATCCCGATTGCCTTCGCCCTCGGCCTGCCGCCAGAGTCCGCGCTTATCTTGTTGGCCGCGGTGTACCTGGGCTGCGAATACGGCGGGCGTATCAGCTCGATTTTGCTGAACATCCCCGGCGAAGCATCGACGGTCATGACCACCCTTGACGGCTACCCAATGGCCCGTAAAGGCCTGGCCGGCGTGGCGTTGTCGCTCTCGGCCTGGAGCTCGTTCATCGGCGCATTCATTGCCACCTGCGGCATGGTGCTGTTTGCCCCGCTGCTAGCCAAATGGGCGATTGCCTTCGGCCCGGCAGAATACTTTGTGCTCATGGTGTTCGCGATTGTCTGCCTGGGCGGGATGGCCGGCGACCGGCCGCTCAAGACGTTTATCGCAGCACTGATCGGCCTGTTTCTGTCATGCGTCGGGATCGATGCCAACAGCGGTGTGTATCGCTTTACCGGCGATAACATCCACCTGACTGACGGCATCCAGTTTGTCGTGTTGGTGCTTGGGCTGTTTTCCATCAGCGAGATTCTGCTGTTGCTGGAAAAAACCCATCGCGGCCAGGAAGCCGTAAAAGCCACCGGCCGTATGATGTTCAATTTCAAAGAAGCCTCCGCGGTGTTCGTGGTGAACATCCGCTGCGGTTTGCTGGGCTTCATCATGGGCGTGCTGCCGGGCGCCGGTGCAACCTTGGCCAGTGCGGTGGCCTACATGACGGAGAAACGTCTGGCCGGTGCCACAGGCACATTCGGTCAAGGTGACTCGCGTGGTCTGGCGGCACCCGAAACCGCTATCGGCGCTTCGGCGTGCGGTGCCCTGGTCCCGATGCTGACACTCGGCGTACCGGGTTCCGGCACCACGGCAGTGATGATCGGCGCCTTGTCGCTGTACAACATCACCCCGGGCCCACTGCTGTTTGAACAGCAACCGGACATTGTCTGGGGCCTGATCGCTTCGTTGTTCATCGCCAACATCATGCTGGTGATCCTCAACATTCCGATGATCCGCATCTTCACGCGCATTCTGGCCGTGCCTAACTGGGCACTGGTGCCGGTGATTGCCATCATCACGGCGATTGGCGTGTATGCCGTGCACGCAACCACCTTCGACTTGTTCCTGATGATCGCCATCGGCATCTTCGGCTATATCCTGCGCAAGCTCGACTTCCCGCTGTCGCCGGTCCTGCTGGGGTTCATTCTGGGCGGGCTGATGGAGCAGAACCTGCGTCGTGCGTTGTCGATTTCCAATGGTGCACTGGAGATCTTGTGGGCCAGCCCGATCACCATGAGTGTCTGGGGCCTGACCGCCGTGATGCTGCTGTTCCCTATCGTGCGTATCTGGCGCAAGCGCAGCGCCAAACGCCACACCACAGCCAATGCCTGAATCAGGCGTTAAAGGCTGCGAGTAACACCGCCGCCAGTCGCCCTGACTGGCGGTTGCCTTTATGGCAACCCAGTAAAACGCCTGGCGGGCGCCCTGCTCGCCAGGTAACGAGTTGATCACCAACTTGTGTGCAATCAACTTAAACACCCACGCAAGCGCACGTATAAAGCACTCGAATCCATGTAGGAATATTCCATTACTGTCATGGACATTCCTACAACCCTGCCACGTTGTTGAGTCGTCAGCAGACCGATTATTTTTAGCACATCAAGAATGATCTTCTCGTCCGGCACACTCCTCAATGCAAGGGCAACATATGAAAAAGTGCAGTTTTTCCAGGCGACCACTCTCGCCGGATACACCCTCTACATCGCCTGATTTCATACCCTCTCTAACGCCAAAAGAGCATGAAGTCCTCAGTTGGTGTGCCCAAGGAAAAACCAGTGCCGAGGTGGCGCTCATTCTGAACAGATCAGAAACAACGATCAATTTTCATATCGCCAATGTACGAATGAAATTCGGCGTCACGTCGCGTCACGCCGCCGTCATCAAAGCCATTAAGCTCGGCATGCCGCTGCTGCCTTAGCGGGCAATAAAAAGGCGTGCCAAGGACTATAAGCATGAGCCTATCAACAGCCTCTCTCTCACTATCAGACTGCACCAGCGATGATGCGTTTTGGCCCCCCATCAACTTGACATCGCTCAGGAAGGCACTGTCCTTGAGTTCAAGTATCAGTGAAGGGCGGCTTAGAACAGCAGCGCACGGTGCAACTGCCACCGTCAATAAAGCACTGACCGTGTGGCAGCAGCATGTTCAACAACAAGGTTATGGGTATTTAGAAGAAGTACCCGCCCCCACTATCAATAACTGTTCCGTGTTGGTGGCTCACTACCTCAGCGCTGTTGAAGCCACTGCAGCCATTGAGCTTTATCAGCACTTTAAAATTGAAAAGTGCGGACGCCGCTGTTCTATGAATGAACCGCCTGCCGCCCATTTGTTCACGCATGAGTACCGACATCATGACGAATGAAATGATTAGATTTGCTTCGTACTGGTATCTGGAAATCGGGCTTGCGATGATCGCGATGATCGACCGTGATGCAGTGTTTGGTGCCTGCCTGGGGGCGTGGGTGGTCACCAGTGCACGCAGGTCTCTCAAGGGCTGGCAACATGCAGGCTCCTTCCTGCTGAGCGCCTGCGTCGGTTATTTATTCACCCCTGTTGCCCTGCCACACTTAAACGGTTTATCCGTGGGAGTCACTGCATTTATTTGCGCACTGGTGGTCATACCCATCAGCATAAAACTCATGATCTGGGTGAACTCTGCAGATATTTTCGATGTACTGCGACGTTTTAAAGGGCCTAAATAAATTAACGGCGAGCGGCATCATACTCAAGACGGGCTGACAGCTCTTCAACTTGACGAAGCAACAGATAAAGCTGTTGTTTTTCTTCGGCCACTTTATACACAACGCGTTGATCGGAGCGTTTTAATGTTCGAAACATCAATACCATTTTTCGTTCATGTTCCGACAGCCTGCCTACGGATTCGACCACCGTCGCCGGCGACTGCAATAACATTGGACCCTGACCACCAAATAGCCAGTCAAGCGAGACACCATGTGCGCTGGCAAGTTCCATACACACCGAATAAGGAATGCGATCACGCCCTTTCCAACTACTGAGTGTTTGCGGACTTACTCCCAGAATCTCAGAAAGCCCGGAGTCCGTTTTAACGCGGGTTATTTTTTTCAACCGTCCAAGTATTTCAATAGATTTACTGCTACTCAATTTGAATTTTTCCAATTTGACATTGTTGTGTTTTTTGGCAGAATTTACGCGTATTGAGTATTTTTTAGTTATAGATATGTAACATTTCCCATCAAAACAAAAGACTATTGAAACAGCCCATTAGGAAAAAACAAACACATAAAGGAAACTAGAAAAAAAGATTACTTATCCGGAGTCATAATTCTTACAAGAACAGTTAAAAAGGATTACTCATCATCAAAAAACTGACTAACCCCGACATAAGGTGTCAGCCTGCATGATCAACGGATTGATCTTTCTTTGAAATTAACGTGCTTATTCAAACGAGCACACAACAATAGTTCAATTGGAGTCAGTCATGAGCACCTATAAAATGGTTTGTCCGCATTGCTTAAGCAGAATGCGTATTCGCACCAGCGAAGGTCGACATATCTTCTTACGCGTCGCTTATTTGCAATGCACAACCGAAGCCTGCGGCTGGTCAGTCAGGGCAGAATTTGAAATGACCCATGAGCTGTCTCCCAGTGGTATGCCGAACCCGGACGTGCGCCTGCCGGGTGTCAATCAGGAGTTGCGCCAAGCGGCGCTACCCTCCGAAAAAATCACTGCCGAGGGCGCCCGCGCATGACTCTTATTTATTCGCAAATCGAAGACCACCCCTACCTTCAGCAAGCTGCGCTAGTGTTCTTGCAACGTTATCAGGCTCAGCACCCCGGTAACGATCAGGTGCTTTTTTGCAAGGCAGTTCGGTATTTGGTCACGACGTTTGAATTAAGCACAGCGTTTGCGGAAAAGCTGGTCAGTCATGCCTATGGCGATTTAAAAACCATTCATGAACGACGACGTCTGGACGTCAGTGCCAGCAGCGACACGCTCGCTGTGATTACCGACCCGGCCAACGGCATGACCTGGGCTGTGCCTGTCGCAGCAATAGTCGGCAGAGTGATTGAGGCGCCCGATAACTGTCGCTTGCGCCTGGTCTGACCCGCACAGGCTCAGATCATTGCGCCTCAGCACACCAGGCGCCTTACCTGGTGTGCCAACGGCGTATGAGCCCTGATCAAACAGGCGGTAACTTCCAGTCGATCGGGGTCAGGCCATTTTGCTCAAGAAACTTGTTGGTACGGCTGAAATGCCCATTGCCGATAAAACCACGGTAAGCCGACAACGGCGACGGGTGCACCGAGGTCAGCACCAGATGTTTAGTCGCATCGATCAGCTTTTGCTTGCTCTGCGCATGGGCGCCCCAAAGCAAAAAGACCAGCTGAGGTTGCTGCTCACTGACGATTTGAATAATGCGATCGGTAAAACGCTCCCAGCCTTTTTTGGCATGGGAGGCGGCTATCCCCCGCTCCACAGTCATCGTCGTGTTAAGTAACAACACGCCCTGATCCGCCCAGGACTGCAAACAGCCGTGAGGCGCGATATCAATATTCAAGTCACGCTTGAGTTCTTTATAGATATTGACCAGCGATGGCGGCACTGCGATACCCGGCTGAACCGAGAAACACAAACCATGAGCCTGGCCAGGTCCGTGATAGGGGTCTTGCCCCAGAATGACCACTTTGATGTTATTCAGCGGCGTTGAGTTCAGCGCATTGAAAATCAACGGCCCGGGCGGGTAGATTTCTTTTCCGGCGGCATGTTCCTGGCGCAAAAACTCGCGCAACTCACCCATGTAGGGTTCATCGAACTCCTCACGCAAAGCCTGCTTCCAGGCAGCTTCAAGTTTTATACGATCATCCGACGTCATGGCTACACCCTTAAAAACAATGCCGCGGACACTAGAAAAGCTCGCTCCCATTGTCAATTGATCAATACCCGCAGCGCAGACTGACGATACGCACGCCAGCCTGCGACGCAGGGATTAGTCGCGTTACGTGCTCTGTGCTTTATCGGCCTCCCCAGCCTCGGCCGTACCCTCCCCCATAACCATAGTGATACCCGGACCCTGGGGCCCAGTAGTGTGGCGACGGGGCGTAGTAAGGGTGCGGGTAGACGTAATAAGGTCGGTAAACGCCGTAGTAATAAGGTGCTGGCACCGTATAAACATCAGAGCGATAAACGCTGTAACCCGAGTTATAAGGCACACACGCAGACACAGCCAAACCCAATACCACAATAGTGAGTAGACGTCGGAACATGGCGGCCTCCTGGACCGCGAAGGGGCACGATCCAGCGGCGCTGGACGGCGCCAAGCAGCAATGCTGCCTGACGATTTATATGACCGCAAAAAGCAGACTCAGTGCCATGCAACACTAACCCTCAGACCAGTGGCCAGGCCCGTACGCGATAAGGTGTATAGCGCAGCGCCATTGCACAAGGCTTACACTGGCGCCACCGATGCCAGCCACTCCACGGACACCCGACATGACAGCCCCCGACCTCTGCCCCGCCTGTGGTGCGCGTAATGACTGCTCTATGGCCAGTGCACAGACCGAGCATCTGCCCTGCTGGTGTTACAGCGTCAGCATTGATCCTGAGATCCTGCGGGCTTTGGCGCCCGAGCAACGCAACAGCGCGTGCCTGTGTCCCCGCTGCGCCGACGTACTCAGCCAATTACCTCCAGCGCCCCCAGAACACCTCGCGTAATATGCACGCCTGTATCTCTTGTGATTGATCGCTATGCGAGTAGACCGTTTTCTGAGCAACCTACCCCAGTTCAACCGCCAGCAGGCTCGCTTGTTGCTGATTGAAAAGCGCGTGCGGGTGGATGGCCAGATCGTCTCTGACCCGCACCATGACATCCGCGAGTTCAGCCGGGTTGAGTTGGATGAACACGTGTTGCAAGCCGGCAAACCCGCGCGTTATTTCATGCTGCACAAACCGCCAGGCTGCGTCAGCGCCACCCAGGACCCCGAGCACCCGACCGTGCTGGATCTGCTGAACGAAGCGGACAAGCACGACTTGCACATCGCGGGTCGACTGGACTTCAACACCAGCGGCTTGATGCTCATCACCAATGACGGTCACTGGTCTCGCCACCTGACACAACCGCAAACCAAACTGCCCAAGGTGTACTACGTCGAGACGGAACAAGACATCACTGACGCTTACATCACCCGGTTCGAACAGGGCGTGTATTTCGCCTACGAAGACCTGACCACCTTGCCTGCCACACTTGAACTGCTCGGCCCACGCTCGGCGCGCTTAAGCATTGTTGAAGGTCGCTATCATCAGGTTAAACGCATGTTTGGCTACTTCGACAATAAGGTCGTGCGCCTGCACCGTGAAAGCATTGGCCCGTTGATGCTCGACAGCCGACTCGCCCCGGGCGAATACCGTGCGTTGACGTCAGAGGAAATCCAACAGTGCTGCCCTGCGATGCAACCGCTGTAGGAGCGAACTTGCCTCGCGATCTTTTGATCGTTGAAAAGATCGCGAGGCAAGCTCGCTCCTACAGATGTGAACTGCGCTTAAGGCCACGCCTGCCTGTCACAATCGCGGCGCATTATCAGTCTGACAGACGCTCGATTCACTGGAGTCAGACCCATGATGAAGCCCGAAATCGCTGTGCTCGACATTCAGGGGCAGTATCGAATTCACACTGAGTTCTACCGCTCTGATACCGCGCAAAACACCATCATTCTGGTCAACGGGTCGATGTCCACCACGGCCTCGTTCACCCAAACCGTCAAAAACCTGCACCCGCACCTCAACGTCGTCCTTTACGATCAGCCCTACGCAGGCCAGTCCAAACCCCATAACCGGCATCAGACCCCTCTGACCAAAGAACTGGAAGCCGACGTGCTTCTGGAGTTGATTGAGCACTTCGACGCCCAGTACGTGCTGTCATTTTCATGGGGAGGCACCGCCGCGCTGACCGCCCTGGCCAGTTCACCCCGGCGTATCGAAAAAGCCGTCATCAGCTCATTTTCGCCCCTCATCAATGTCCCCATGCGCAACTACCTGGAGCGCGGCCGCCGCTGCCTGGCGGACTGCAACCGCACGCAGGTCGGCAACCTGGTCAACGACACATTGGGCAAACACCTACCTTCCCTGTTCAAGCGCTTCAACTACCGGCACGTCAGCACCTTGGCCGAACACGAGTACGCGCAGATGCACTTTCACATCAACCAGGTGCTGAGCGGCGACCCTCAGTGCTATCTCAAGGCCACACAACGCATTGAAATACCGGTGCTGTTCATCAATGGCGAATGGGACGAATACACCGCCGCCAATGACGCACGGCAATTTGCACACGCGATCCGCGACAGCCAATTTGTTAGCGTAGAAAACACCGGACACTTTCTGGACATGGAACACAAACAGGCCAGCCACATCAGCAAGATTGCCTTGCTCGACTTTTTAAAACCGCCAGCGCCTGTCATCACAAGGCCCGCACAGCGACTGTCAGTAGCGCTGTAACGGTGTTTGAAACACGAAAAGGTTTTAACCAACGCCCTGAAATGCCCGTTTCAAGAATAAAAAACTTCTCATCTAGGCCGACTTCTGGTACAAAGTTAGCCGCTTTGAGCGGGTATAGTTTAGTGGCAAAACGAAAGCTTCCCAAGCTTTAGTTGAGGGTTCGATTCCCTCTACCCGCTCCACTTCTGCTTCTCCCTCGTTGTTCAGTATTCTCCTCTTCGCGCTTTACACGTAAGCGATCTGTCCAATAACAGGGCACAAACCTGCACACATTTTTACCTGCTTTTTAAGCCACAGCTGTCATGCGGACCGCTTCGCAGCCTCGTGCCTCGTCAGCGACTACACCGGCATACATCGCCTCGCGATCTTTTAGCATCAAAAGATCGCGAGACAAGCTCGCTCCTACAGCTGGATTTACAACACGCTCTCACGCAGTTGCGGGAAGACCTTCGACACTTTGTTCAGCAGGTAGTCGCCATATTCCCCGTTGAAGGCGTGTACGTTGGCCTGGTCCCAGCGTTGGGCGCTATCGTCTTGTTGTTCAACCGCAGGCAAGCCTGCAATTGGCTGGACCCGGGCGCGGTAGTTAGGGTCGAAGAACAGCGGGAATGACAGGCGGTCAGAACCCGAGGTGTTACGCGCCACGCGATGCGGTGTCGAGCGGTACAGGCCGCCGGTCATACGGTCGAGCATGTCGCCGATGTAGCACAGAAACGCGCCGGGAATCGGTGTCGCTTCAATCCAGCCTTGTGGGGTGCGCACTTGCAGGCCGCCTATGCTGTCCTGATGAAGGATGGTCAGCAGCCCGTAATCGGTGTGTTCGCCCACGCCCCATTGCACATCCAGCCCTTCTGGCACGGGTTGCGAGGGGTAGTTGAACAGCCGGAACAGTATCAGCGGGTCGGCGGTGTAGCGGTCGTTGAAATACTGCGCGTCCAGCCCCAAGCTCAGGGCGACGCCTTCGAGCAGCCGATGCCCAAGCTGAGTCACCGCCTCCATGTAGGCAAGAATGGTCTCGCGAAAACCAACGACATCCGGGAACAGGTTTGCACCATGCACCGGGGTCCTGGCCACGACTTCGGGTGCTGTGTCGTCCAGCTCAGTGCCCAGATACAGGCCCTCTTTCCAGTCGGGGCGGTTTGAGGTCAGTTCGCCGCCCAGCGGAAAGTAACCCCGCCAGGCACGTCCGCCGAGTTCCATGCGCCAGCGCAGTTTGGTGGCTTCGTCCAGCGCAAAAAACTCATGGCTCAAGGCTTCAAGGCGCTCTACCAGTGCCGGGTCAATGCCATGCCCGACGACATAGAAAAACCCCTGCTCGCGGCAGGCGCGGCTGATCTGCTCGGCGACTTCACTGCGCCCGCTTGCAGTGAACAATGGCGCCACATCAATGATGGGTAACTCTCGGATCGCAGTGCTCATGACCACTCAGCCCTCAAACGGCAGACGAAAAAGGTGTACGGATATCCGCCAAAAATTTCTGCGTGCGCGGATGTTCCGGGTTCTGGAAAAAGCTTTCGGCAGGCGCTCGTTCGAGTACCCGGCCCTGGTCCATAAATAAAACCCGGTCAGCCACTTCACGGGCAAAGCCCATCTCGTGGGTCACCACGACCATGGTCATGCCATCGCGGGCCAAGTCGCGCATCACCAGCAACACTTCACCGACCATCTCCGGGTCGAGTGCACTGGTGGGCTCGTCAAACAGCATCAACGGTGGGCGCATCGCCAGCGCCCGGGCAATGGCCACGCGCTGCTGCTGACCACCGGACAAGTTGATCGGAAAGGCACTCGCCTTGTGCGCAAGGCCCACACGGTCGAGTAACGCCATGGCTTCTTTTTCAGCGTCTGCCCGGCTCAGGCCGCGCAGACGAATCGGTGCCAGCGTGCAGTTTTCCAGCACGGTGAGGTGCGGGAACAGGTTGAACTGCTGAAACACAAAGCCGATGTGTGAGCGGAACTGGTTAAGGTCCAGGTCCTTGGCGTGGATGTCCTGGCCATCTATCAGAATGCGCCCGGACTTGATCGGCTCCAGACGATTGAGGGTGCGGATCAAGGTCGATTTGCCCGACCCTGACGGCCCGCAAATCACGACTACCTCGCCCTTGGCAATGTGCTCATCGACATCCACCAGTGCCTGATAGGTGCCGTACCACTTGTTAACTTTTTCCAGGCGAATCATCAGGTCACCTTGCTGTTGTCAGTTAAGGAAACACGTTGCGTCTGACGCCGCTCCAGCCAGAAGGCGAAACGCGACAGGCCAAAGCACAACACAAAATACGTGAGCCCCAGAATCAGGTAGACCTGAGCCGGCATGGTGAACACTTGGGTATTGATCTGCGAGGCGATAAAGGAGATTTCCGTAAGGCCAATGATGTAGCCCAATGAGGTTTCCTTGATCGTCGAGACAAACTGGTTAACCAGCGACGGCAACATGGTGCGCAGCGCCTGTGGCAGGACCACCCAGCGCATGGTGCGCCAATAGCCGAACCCCAGCGAACGCGATGCCTCCACCTGCCCGCGATCCAGCCCCTGCACCCCCGCGCGAACGATCTCGGACAGGTACGCTGCGTCGAAGATCACCAGTGCAATCAGCATGGTGGTGAACTGGTCGGTCTTGAAGCCGGTGAGGCTGGGCAGAAAAAAATACGCCCAAAAAATCACCATCAATAACGGGGTGCCGCGCACCACAAACACCAGCGCCGTGACCGGCCAACGCAGCCAGCGCCACGGGCTGAGCCGCGCCAGGCCGAACAGCACACCCAGCGGCATCGCCAATACCAGCGCGGCAGACGCCAGGATCAAGGTCAGCGCCAACCCGCCAAGCGGCCCGTTGGGGTATTGACCGACCAGGAAGTACACCCAGTACGAATCGATCAACTCTAAGGTGGTCATCGTGATTTCGCCTGCACGTAGCGGTGTTGATACCACGCCGCAGCACCGGTAATCAGCAGCGACACGCTGAGATAGGCCGATGTGGCAAAGGCAAAGGATTCAAGGCTGCGGAATGTTGCGGTTTCAACCTGCCCGGCCTGATACATCAACTCGGCCACACCGACCACCGTGGCGATGCTGGTGTTTTTCCACAGATTGAGGGTTTGCGAGATCAGCGGCGCAACGGTCACCCGCAAGGCTTGCGGCAAGACCACCAGACGCATGCTTGCAAGGTAACCAAAGCCCAGGGCACGCCCGGCCTCCAGTTGCACAATGGGGATCGCACGGATACCGCTGCGAATGTCTTCGCTCATAAAGGCTGCGGTGTACAGCGTCAGTGCGACGATGGCGCTGATGGCCTCAATGTTGCCGGCGTAGAGCCACTCGCGAAAGGACTCAGGCAAAAACTCGGGCGCCGCGAAATACCAGAACAGCATGTGCGCCAGCAGCGGAATATTGCGGATGGACTCGACGTAGGCAAAACCCAGCCATTGCAGCGGCCGCACAGGTGACAGGCGCAGCAAGGCAATGAACAGGGCCAACGGAAGTGCGCACACTAACGTGACACAGGCGAGCTTGATGGACAGCATCAAGCCACTGAGCAGCATGTCGTGGTATTGACCGCTCAGGAGTAACGAATAATCAAAATCCAGCATCTCGCGCAAAACTCTTGGAGACCGGCCGGCCATTCATTGGCGTTGCCTGGGGTTACCAGACCAGCAATGTCATGACCGGCCCGCCTAATGGCAGCGGTTACTCAACCTGATCGGAGTCGATCTTGAAATGGCGCTCGGCCTGGTTCGATTTGGTGCCCGGGCCGTACCATTTCAGGTACAGCTTCTCGGCTTCACCCGAGCTTTCAAGACGCGCGAGAGTCTTGTCGACGGCCACTTTCAAGTCGCCGCTGTCTTTGGGCAATGCCAGCGCCAGCGCTTCGGTGCTGAGGTTTTCAGGAAGAATTGCGTAACCTTTGGCGCCTGCCCCGATCTTCGCAAAATCGTTGGTCAGCGCAGATTCATCATCGACAAACGCCTTGCCTTTACCTTGCTGCAACGCCAACAGTGCCTGTTGCGAAGTATCGAAGGTCACGACTTTAGCGGTCGGCAACGCCTTGAGGATGTTGGGTTCCTGAGTACCGCCTTTGACGGTGAGGATTTTTTCCCCGGCCAGTTGATCAAGTGCCGTCACGCCGCTGGATTTCTTCACCATGGCTTTTTGCCCGGTGATCAACACTGAATACGAGAAATCGACCAGCGCCTCACGTTCTTTGTTGTGGGTCAGCGAGGCGGCCAGCAGATCGACGCGGCCCTGCTGCAACTCTGGGATTCGCGCCGCTACAGCGATTTGTTTGTAGACCGGCTTGACGCCCAGGTCCTTGGCAATTTCATTGCCCAGATCAATCTCGTAACCGATGATCTGGCGGGTTTTGGGGTCAACGAAACTGTTGGGCTCATCAGTACCCAAGGTACCGATCACAATCTCGCCCTTGTTTTTGATGGCGGCGACATCGGCAAAAACGCCAGCGCTCACGAGAGACAAAGCAACTGCAACGGCCGAACTCAGAAGGCTAATTCTCATCTCAGGATCTCAGAAGAAAAACTTAAGAACGTGACCCCGCCACTGATCAGCAGTGCAGGCCATTAGCCTTGAAGTCTAACAACCCGAACCATTGGTAATAAAAGAACTATTTAATATATCTATATCGCATTAATGATTGTCGGACAGCTGTGACGAGCGCCATTCCTCCCTGTGGGAGCGGGCTTGCTCGCGATGCAAGCGACTCGGTCTATCTGTTACACCTTGTCGATCCCATCGCGAGCAAGCCCGCTCCCACAGAGTACAGACGCTTTAATTCCCCTTCATCGCCGCCGTCAGCTTGTCGACGTTGTAGCGGAACATTTGCGCATACGTCGGCGCCGGGCCATCGGCAGGTGACAGCGATTCAACGTAAAGCTCGCCACCCGGCTGCGCGCCGCTGGCATCAGCGATCTGCTTGACCAGCCGCGGGTCGCTGGAGTTTTCGAAGAAGTAGGTGCTGACGTGTTCTTGCTTGATCTGTTTGATCAGCTTGGCCACGTCCGAAGCCGACGCTTCAGTCTCAGTCGAAAAGCCCAGCGGCGACAGGAAGGTCACGCCATAAGCATCGCCGAAGTAACCAAACGCATCGTGCGAGGTCAGGACCTTGCGTTTGTCACTGGGGATTGCCTGGACCTGTGCGCGGGCATAAGCATCCAGTTGCTCCAACTGCTGGATGTACTGCTCGCCCTTGGCCTGATAATCGCTGGCATTGGCCGGGTCAGCCTTTTGCAAGGCGCTGATGATGTTGCGCACATACACCACACCGTTCGCCGCGCTGTTCCAGGCATGCGGGTCGGTGATGCGCTTGCCGTCTTCTTCCATGCTGCGTGTCTTGATGCCATTGGACAGCACCACCGGCTGGCCCTGGTAACCCGACGCCTTGATCAAGCGGTCAAGCCAGCCTTCCAGGTGCAAGCCGCTGACAAACACCAGATCGGCCCGCTTCAACGCCTGCGCGTCATTAGGCGTTGGCTCGTAGGCATGCGGGTCGCCGTTAGGGCCGATCAGCGAGGTCACGTGCACATGGTCACCGCCCACGTTTTGCACCATGTCGGCAAGCACGGTGAATGAAGCCACCGCTTCGATGGGTTTTGCCTGGGCAAGACCGGCCATACTCGACAATGCAAAAACAGCAGCCAGCAGCATTTTTGGCTTCATGCGAATCCCCTTTGGGTGAGTGTCGGAAATCAGTGGGTGAGATGCGTTTTCGGGAGCAAGCGACGGACAATTCCACTGCGGCCAAACAGCAGCGAAATCACATAAAAAGCACTGGCGGTCAGCACAATCGCCGGGCCGGAGGCGACGCCGGCATGAAACGAAACGATCAGGCCAATAAAGCCCGAGAGCGTGGCGATCACGGTCGAAATGATCATCAGCGCACTTAATGATGTGGCCCAGAACCGCGACACGGTGGCCGGGATAATCATCATGCCCACCGCCATCAACGTGCCCAGCGCTTGAAAACCGGCCACCAGATTGAGCACCACCAGCAGCAAAAACAGCACGTGATACAACGAGCCTTTACCGCCCACCGCGCGCAGAAAGCCGGGGTCGAAACACTCCAGTATCAGCGGTCGATAAATCAGGGCGAGGACGATCAAGGTGAATGAGGCGATGCCGCCGACCATGAAAATGGCCTGGCTGTCGATGGCCAGAATGGTGCCGAACAGCACGTGCAGCAGGTCCACGCTGGAGCCATGCAACGAGACAATCAACACACCGGCAGCCAGCGATGTGAGGTAAAAACTCGCGAAACTGGCGTCTTCGCGCAAAGTCGTAAAGCGGCTGACCAACCCGGCCAGCAACGCCACCAACAGTCCAGCGATCAGCCCGCCAAAGCCCATGGCGGGCAATGACAAACCGGCAAACAAAAAGCCGACGGCCGCACCGGGCAATACCGCGTGGCTCATCGCATCGCCGACTAGGCTCATGCGCCGCAACATCAGCAACACCCCCACCGGGCCGGAGCCGATACCCAGCGCCAGGCAAGCCACCAAGGCGCGGCGCATAAAGCCAAATTCAACAAACGGTTGCACGACCATCTGATACAGCATCATGAGGGCTGCTCCTCGTTCATATCGCAGGCCGTGGCATCGTCACTCCAGTACTCGGCCATGTTGCGCGCGCGGCGCAAATTGTCAGCGTGCAACACGGTCGCGGTGTCGCCCCAGGCAATCGCCTCACGCGCCATCAGCAGCGTATTGGGGAAATGTTTGCGCACCTGTTCGATGTCATGCAGCACCGCGATCACGGTGCGGCCCTGACCGTGCCAGTCGCGGATCAGTTTGAGCAGGTCTTGAGTGGTGCGGGCATCAATGGCGGTAAAGGGTTCGTCCAGCAAAATCACCGAGGCGTTCTGCATCAACAAACGTGCAAACAGCACCCGCTGAAACTGCCCGGACGACAACGAGCCGACACTGCGATCTTCAAACCCTTCAAGCCCGACGGCGATCAAGGCCTCTTGGGCCTGCCGGGCTTGCTCACGGCTGACGCCACGAAAGGCACCGATACTGCGCCATGCGCCCATCAGCACCGTATCGACAACATTCAGGGGGAAACTGCGATCGATCTCGGCCGCTTGCGGCAAATAACCAAGATTGCGCAGTGCCAGATTGCCGCGATCGACCCGCCCGGCGGCGGGCTTTAGCGTGCCGGCAATGGTTTTGATCAGCGTCGATTTGCCGGCACCGTTAGGGCCGACAATCGCCGTCAGGCTGCCTGCATCGAAGCAACCGCTAATGTGATGCACCGCCGGTCGGCGCTCATAGGTGACGGTCAGGTCATCCAGGCTAATGCTCGCTGCACTCATGGAATCGCCACCGCCCAGGCGATGCCCAGCCACAACACCACCAACACACACAACGAGGTTAACAGTCGCTTACCCGCAGACTGGGCCAGCGCAGAACTGACAATGCCTGCAACAAGGGGGGATCGGAGAGTCTTCACGCGGGTCGCTCGAAATATAATGTAATGATATTACATCCCGATAAACTGTTATGCCTAGTGAATACATGCTACTGGCCAGCGAAATCTGTACAGCCTACACCCGCAGCAAATCCGCACTCAGCAGAAAACGCGGCTGTATCAAGCACTTGCCTGAGGCGCGTGCCATTTTGTCGCACCACCCTTGATCGCTTGATTGACGCGGCGTGGCGCCTCGCCAGAGCGCAAGCTCGGTACACATCGCTGTGAGTCGAGAAAAAGCAGTGGTAGATTCCCGCCCCATGAGATTTTCCCGTGACCACCGTTCGCTCGTTGCCTGGATGCTGCTGGCTTTCATCCTGTTCAACGGCCTCGCCTGCAGTATCTGCCACGGGCAGATGCTCGGTGCGTTTTCGCGGGCACCTACACGGATGGAGTGCGGCATGAGCCACACCCCCAGCCATGCCATGAAAGACATGTCGAAGATCAGCGACATGTCACCAACGTCCATGAAAGCCATGGAAGACACCTGCACATTTGCCGCCTCGGTCGCTCAGGCGTTGATCTTCTTTATCGCACTGGGCTGGCTGATCCGCCGTGCACGCCCCACTCGAGCCCAGCCCCGTGGCCCGCTCAAACCCCCGCCCCGCTACGTAATCCCCAGGCTTCAACCACAAGCCCCGTAACTGCGCGTTCGTTCACGGCGCGCACCTGCGTCGCTCACTGATTCGACAACGTTATGCCGGCGCGCAGTGCGTGTGCGCGCGGCTTTGTGGTGAAAACATGTCTGAACACATTGTAAAAATGGCGCCTGTGGCGTCAGGGCACTTGCTCGCCCTGTTGAAACGTACCGGCTTGCCGATCAAACCGTTGCTGCTGGCCAGCGCCAGCATTTGGCAACTCCCGGCCCTGGCCGACGCCCCCACACCCGTGGTCCTAGAGGCGTTACAGGTCAACGCCACCGCGCTCTCCCCGCTGCAGGACCCGCTGCACCTGGATGAGCAGAACACCACCGGCAGCCGACTGGGCCTCACCGCCCGCGAAACCCCGGCCACGGTCGAGGTCAAAACTCAGCAAGACATGCAGGTCAAAGGCCTACGCACCACCAAAGAGGTGTTTTCCGACATCAACGGCGCCACGGTCGGCAACGTCCCGGGCAACCCGGCCGTACTGACAATGCGCGGCTTCAGTGGCAGTGCAATTAATGTAATGCAAGACGGCGTGCGCGTGGCTTCCTCGACCCTTGTCACCCGTGATGTCGACACCTGGAACTACGAGCGTGTCGAAGTGCTCAAGGGCCCGTCTTCGGTGTTGTCTGGCGAAGGCGCGCTGGGCGGCGCGGTGAACATGATTACGCGCAAGGCCAGCCTGGATGGCCAGCACGTGGACGGCATGTTCAGTGCTGGCAGTTTCAACACTCGACGTGCCGCGATCGGGGTCAACCAGCCGCTGTCCGACACCGTGGCCGTGCGGGCGGACATCAGTTCGCTGAGTTCCGACAGCCTGTACGACATCGACCATCAGAATACCAGCGCTTTGGGCCTGACGGGCAGCCTGCTCTACACCCCCAATGACGACCTGTCGATGCTGTTTGCCATTGACCATTTCGACGATTCCTACGACTCGGCCTACCAAGGCTCGCCCTTGGTGGCCGCTTCCGCGGCGGGCCACGCCAGCGGTATCGTCAAAAACCCTTATGGCCTGGTCATCGACAAATCGGCCCGCTACCTGAACTACAGCCCGGACGGCGCGCACTCAGGGGCCCGCAGTACTGCGTTGCGCTGGACCACGGATTACCGCCTCAACGATGACTGGTCGCTCAACAACCTGGCCAGTTACTACACCGCAAGGCGAGATTTCTTCCTCTCGGGCGAGCAAACCTACAACCGCAGCACCGGACTGCTGGACCGCACCGACCAGCGCATCAGCCACGATCATCAGTTCTGGAGCGAACGCTTGAGCGCGACTAACGACACGCTGCTGGGCGATTTCCGTAACCGGTTTACGGTCGGTGGCGAATTTAACTACACCCGCTTCAGCAACCCCCGACAAAACGGCACCACTACTTCGGTTGACCCGCACAACCCGGATGTCGGCAGCTTCCCGTCCAGCGACAGCAACAACTGGCCCGGCGCCGGTAACAATGTGGTGTATCAGTCCAATATGGACACCACCGCGCTGTTTGCCGAAGACGCCTTCAACCTGACACCCGACTGGTTATGGGTCGGCGGCGTGCGCTACGAAGACATCGACCTGCGTCGTGCCATCACCGATCTCAACCTGGGCACCCGGCAGTCATTCACCCCGACCTACCGGCCGTTTTCATGGCGCATGGGCACGGTGTATAACCTGACGCCTGACGTGCAGCTTTACGCTCAGTACTCAACGGCCGTGACACCGGTGTCGTCCTTGCTGCTGATCTCGACCGCCAATGGCGGCTTCGACCTGTCCAAAGGGCGTTCAGTGGAAGTCGGCTTCAAGGCCAGTGCCTTTGACGGGCGTACCACGGTGCTGGGCTCGCTGTACTGGATTCGTCTCAATGACATTCTGACCCGCGACCCCAACGACGCGACGCTGACCATTCAAGGGGGCAGCCAGGTTTCCAAGGGCATTGAGCTGAGCACATCGACCCAATTGACCTCGCAACTGCAGCTCGATCTGGGGGTTTCGCTGGTGGATGCGCGCTACGACGAACTGATCGAAGCGGGCGGCGCGGATCGCTCCGGCAACCACCCGGTCAACGTCCCGCACACCACCGCCAATGCCGCCGTGCTGTACCGTTTGAACACCTTGCCAGTGACGCTTGGGGCTTTCGTCAAGCACGCCAGCGGGTTCTACACCGACACGGCCAACACCTATTTTGTGGAGGGCCACACCACGCTGGATGCATCGATCAGTTATGAGCTGAAAAACGCCACCGTGACCTTGCGCGGCCGCAACCTCACCAACGCGTTCTATGGTGAGTATTCCGGCTATTCATCGACGCAGGTGTTTCTGGGAGCACCCCGCAGTGCCGAGTTGGGCGTAACGTTCAAGTTCTAACCGGGAGTGGCGTGTGAACGTCACCCACGTTCACACGCCAGTGTTGGAGGATTAATGGCCTTGCGCTTCACCCTTGATCCACTCAATAAACTGACGGGTCATTTCGCTGACGCCTTTTTGCCGCTGCGTCAGCAAGTAATAAGCGAGCTTGTGCCGCATGCTCAGGTGAGGAAACGGAATCACCAACTCTCCATTGCGCACGGCCCGCTCGCACAGTTCGATGGCACACAAAGCCACGCCATGCCCCTCGATCGCCAGTTGCGCCAGCACGTTGGAGTCCGTCACCACATGCCCGGTGCGCACCTGCAAATCCGCCTGCGGGTAAAGCGCCAGCCAGCTCTCCCAATCGTGGTAATGCCGGTCGTGCAACAACGGCTGACTTGCCAGGTCGGCCGGTGTATGGATGGCTTGCGCCAGCGTAGGTGAACACACAGGTACATAGTTAAGCCCCATCAAGTACTCGGCCTCAAAACCAGGCCAATCAGCGGTCCCCCACTTGATGGCCAACTCGACTTCGTCGGGAAACTCGACCCGCTGAGTACTAAGCAACTGCTGAATATGCAGCGCCGGAAAACGCCGAGTGAAGTGTTTAAGCCGAGGCGTCAGCCAAAACGCACTCATCACCGGCTCCGCCTCGATGTACAACACCGGAGGTGCTGCTTGCCGGGCACACTTTTCGAACGCGCCAACCAATTGCTCAAAAGGCCCGCGAATATCACTCAGCAATGCTGCCCCCGCCTTGGTCAGCGTGACGGTGCGCGTGGAGCGCACAAACAAGGGCACCCCCAAAACCTCTTCCAGCTTCACAACCTGCTGGCTGACCGCCGATTGCGACAAATGCAGCAGATTCGCCGCGCGCGTAAAGCTGCCCTGCTCGGCCACTGTTTTAAAGGCCAGCAATAACGTGAGATGGGGTAAACGCTCTGTGAACTTATTCATAAGAGGTCGTTATCAGTCCATTACTAAATCGCGATTCTCTCTGCGCGAGAGCCTGCCTACATTAGCCGCAGACCCCGAAAATAAAGGGGGCCTATCCAATAATTACAATAGTTGGGACTCAATATGCTGCAAAACACGCAGAAAGACCTAACCCTGATTTTCACCAGTATTGCGGTGATTTCGCTGACGGTTATCGGCCTGATGATGTTTCCCGATCAGGCCAAAGTGCTGGCCGATCATCTGTTCACTTCCGCCACCATGACCTTCGGCACACTGGTGCAAGTGCTGGGGTTTGTCTGCGTCATCCTGATCGTCGGTCTGGCCTTCAGCAAGTACGGCAACATCCGCTTGGGCGAAGGCAAACCGGAGTACAAAAACACCAGTTGGATCTTCATGTTCATTTGCGCAGGGCTCGGCTCGGCAACCATGTACTGGGCCTTTATGGAGTGGGCGTATTACTACCTCACACCGGGCCTGGACATTGCCTCCGCCAGTAAGCAAGCGCTGGAAATGAGCATCGCGTACTCGTTCTTTCACTGGGGCATCACCCCCTGGGCGATCTACGGCATTGCCTCGCTGGCGATGGCGTACCACTTCCATGTCCGCAAAAACAAAGGCCTGAGCCTGGCGGGCATTATTGAGGCGATTACCGGCTTCAAGGCCCACGGCCCGGTGGGACGAATCATCGACCTGATCTTCCTGTTTGCCACCTTCGGCGGGCTGGTCCTGACCACCACCCTCACCGCGTCGACCGTGGCTAAAGGGCTGTCCGATCTGACCGGCCTGACTGACGGCTTTTTGCTCAAGGCCTGTCTGGTGATGTTAGTCACCGTGGTGTTCTCGCTCAGTTCCTGGATCGGCATCAGCTCCGGCATGCAGCGCCTGGCCAAGCTGGCCTGCGGCATGACCATGCTTTTCGCTCTGGTTGTATTGCTGCTTGGGCCAACCCTGTTCAGCATCAATAACACCGCCAACGCTATTGGCCTGACACTGCAAAATTTCATCCACATGAGCCTGGCCACGGATCCAACCGGTAACGGCGAATTTGCTCGCGGCTGGACGGTGTTTTATTGGCTGTACTGGATCACTTATGCGCCGGGCGTGGCCATTTTCGTCACCCGTGTGTCCAAGGGCCGCACAATCAAGGAAGTGGTCATGGCCATGATCCTCGGGGGCTGCGGCGGGTGCTGGTTCTTCTTCGGCAGCCTGCAGAGTTTTGCCATTCACCAGTTCATCACCGATGTGGTCAACGCGCCCGCCATGCTCAGCGGTGCCGGTGGCGAAGCGGCAGTCTCGCTACTGTTGAACAGCCTGCCTTTTGGCAAAGTACTGTCGGTCATCTACTTCGTGTTGATGCTGGTTTTCCTGGCCTCGCACCTCGACGCCGTGGCCTACACCGTTGCCGCAACCAGCACCCGCAATCTGCGCGAAGGCCAGGACCCGGCGCCGTCACTGCGTTTGTTCTGGTGCCTGCTGCTGGCCGCGTTGCCACTGGCGATGCTGTACATCAACGCCTCACTCAACACCTTGAAAACAGCGGTGATCCTGACCGCCATCCCGTTCATTTTTATCCTGTTCGTAAAAATCTGGGGCCTGTTGAAATGGCTGCGTGAAGACTATGCCGCCATGCCCGCCAGTCTGATCGAAGAACAGAGCCAACGCCTGTCCACCATGGATGCCGCCCAAGCAAGCGCCGCCCGTGCCCACCAACGCCACGGTGCTGCACCGACTCTGGAAACACAGCCATGAAAATCATAGATGTAGAAGCCATCTGGTTGCGCGTGCCTGCGCTCGATCAACCCTGCGAATGGGGTGAAGATGCGTTGATCGTGCGCATCCATACCGACACCGGGCTGATCGGTGTCGGGGAAACCGACAGTTCCCCGGCGGTGGTCAAAGCCTTGATCGAAACCCCGGCCTCCCACGAAACCTGTCAGGGTTTGCGCGACATACTGCTGGGCGAAAACCCGCTGGAAATCGACCGCTTGTGGAAGAAGATGTACCGCCAATCCGAATACATGGGCCGCCGCGGGGCGGCGATTCATGCGATCAGTGCGCTGGATATCGCACTCTGGGACCTTGCCGGGCAGCATTACGGCGTGCCGGTGCACACGTTGCTGGGCGGAAAATACCGTGAGCACATCCCGGCTTACGGCACGTTTATTCCAAGGCCCGACGAAGCCGGTAACCGTGAACTTGTGCGGGGGTTGCTGGCCCAGGGTTTGCGCAGCATCAAGTTGGGTGGCGCGGGATTTGGCGAGGACCTGCGCAAAGACCAGGCATTGCTGCGAGTCATCCGGGAAGAAATCGGTGACGATGTGCAACTGCAAATCGACCTGGTGGGCCGTTGGCGAAACTACCCGCACGCACTGGCGCAATGTGATGCATTGCGTGAGTTCAATCTGAACTGGATCGAAGAGCCCCTGCCCTCCGACGATACGCGCGGCTTGGCGTATCTGGCTGAGCGCTCGGGCATGCGCATATCCGGCGGCGAAGGCCTGGCCACACGCCATGAATTCCGTCACTTCCTCGAAGCATCAAGGCCCGCGATCATTCAGCCCGACATTACCCGCTGCGGCGGTATCAGCGAGATGCGCCACATCTACGAGCTGGCACAACTGCATGGCGCGCAATTGGTCCCTCACGGTTTCAGCACCGGAATTTTGCTGGCGGCCACGGTGCACTTTCTCGCCGCCAGCGAATTCGGTGAACTGATCGAGTACTCACAAAGTGACAGCCCGCTGTTCCGGGGGTTGGTGAAAAACCTGTTGCCACTGCATGACGGCCAGGTCCCTGTGCCCGATACACCTGGACTGGGCGTGGTGCTGGACGAGGCCATGATTGAGCGCTACCGCGTTCACCGCTGAATCCAGGAGATGAGACATGACGAATCTGATCATTGAACACGTTGAAGTCTTTGCCTGTACGCCGCCGGTACGCGGCTCTACCTGGACCCCGGAACAACCCGAGCCGTGCACCACGCATACGTTTATTCGTATCACCACCCGAGATGGTGTGGTGGGCAGCGCGGCCACGGATGCTTACACCTCGCATCATCGCGATGCTGTACTGGCTGAAACGCTGCGCGACATGATCCCGGACCTGATCGGCCGCTCAGCACTGGATCGCGAAGCACTGTGGCTGCACTTTCATCCCAAGGCGTATGCGCGTTCGGCGCAAGCTCAAGCCCTGATTGATGTTGCGTTGTGGGATATTGCCGCACAAGCGGCCGGGCAGCCCTTGTTCAAGCTGCTCGGCGGTTACCGCGAGCATATTGACGCTTATGCCAGCACTCCGGTGCTGGCGACGCCGCACGCTTATGTCGAGGCAGTGCAACAACTGGCCGAGCGAGGCTATCGGGCAATCAAGTTTCACTGCTGGTGCGATCCGGCACGGGACCTGGAGATGATTGAACAGGTGCAGCGTGCACATGCCGATAAAGGCCTGGCCCTGATGCTGGATGTAGAACAGCGTTATGACCTGAACGCGGCGTTGAGAGTAGGCCAGTTACTGGGTGAACTGGGTTACGCCTGGTTTGAAGCGCCGCTGGATGACTATGACCTTGCCGGCTATCAGCAACTGACGGCGCGGCTGAATGTGCCGGTGCTGGCGGCCGGCAATGCCATTACCGACTATCGATTGGTGGCCTTTGCCGTCCGGCAACACTGCTGGAGCCGGGTACGGGTTGACGTGATGACCTGCGGCGGCATTACACCCGCGCTTAAAATCATCCATAACGCCGCCGCCAATGGCATTCAGGTCGAACTGCAAAGCTGGGGCCATGCGCTTGCACAAGCTGCCAACCTGCACCTGATGCTCGGGCAGCCAACCAGCAGCTACTTCGAGCAGGCGTGCGAATATGAGCTGTTCGAATTTGCCACAGCCAACCCGATCCGCACCAATCCACGCGGGAAAGTCACCGCACCGGGCAATGCGGGTTTAGGCCTTGAAATCGACTGGGCCCAGATCGAGTGGTGTGCAGACATACACCTCAAGCAATAAAGCAATGTGCAGGAGCGAGCTTCGCGATCTTTGGGTGTTTAAAAAGATCGCGACGCGCAGGGATTAACGGCTACTTTTTTTCACGCTGTACATGGCCGTGTCGGCCTGGTGCAGCAGTTGCCGGGCGTCGTCGCCATGTTCGGGGTAAACGGCGATACCGATGCTGGGGAGGGTGTTGAGTGTTTGCCCTTCAATCAAGAGGGGCTGGCTCAATTCAGTGCGGATGTTCTCAGCGACGATCAACCCGTCTTCTGGCCGTTTGAGGTTTTCAAGCACCACTACAAACTCGTCGCCACTCATTCTGGCCACGGTGTCGCTTTCGCGCACACAGGCTTTTAAGCGCAACGCCACGTGTTGCAGCAACACGTCGCCAACGCCATGTCCGTAACTGTCATTGATCCGTTTGAAGTCATCCAGATCGACATACAGCACTGCCAGATATTGCTGCTCGCGTTTGGCCCGGGCCAGCGCGCTGTTTAAACGTTCGTACAGAAACTCGCGATTGGGCAAGCCGGTCAGCGCATCGTGCTGCGCCAAAAACTGCAGGTGAGCGTGGAGTTTTTTTCTTTCAATGGCCGCTGCAATCTGGGCGGATACGAACTGCAGCAGCTCTTTGTGCGCCTCGGTATAGGGCTCACTGCCCAATGAGCTCTTGACCAGCACCGCACCGATAATGCCGTTTTGCGCTACCAACGGGGCGCCCAGCCACGACGCCGAACCCTGCTCGGCGTGCAGTAGCATCTGCTCACTGCGGGTGACGTTCTGGCTCAGCCGCGTCACCTCGGCCAGCGGCCAATCACCGTGCTCTGCAACCCGATAAGGAAAACTCAATAAACCATCCGGCTGATCACACAGTGCGACCGAAAAGTTTATCGCTGGCAGCCACTGACCGATCAACGCGTGTACGCGCTTGAATAATTCCAGCAAATCCCCTGCCCCATGGGCGGCTTCGGAGATGGCAAACAGTGCCAACTGACGGGACTCGGCCAGTTTGCGTTCGGTAATGTCACGGGCCACCGCGATGTGCAGTCGATAGTCTTCTGACCAGCGCGCAGACCACAAAATATGGATGACACTGCCGTCTTTGCGTAGATAACGGTTCTCGAAATTGGGCAGGGGGTCACCCTCCCTGACGCCATTGGCGGCCTGTAAGGTGCGCTCACGGTCAGCCGGGTGAACCAGATCGATAATGCAACGGCCGATCAGTTCGTCCTGCTCATAGCCAAAAATACGCAGGCAGGCCGCGCTGACATAAACAATGTGGTACTTGCGGTCCACGACGCAGACCGCATCCAGCAACTGATCAATAAAACTGGCTTGAGACAGGTATCTTTTGATGTCCATAAAGCCCTCGATGCCTCGAGATTAAACGTGAACATCCATCCCTATCCCTGTGTTGCCCCATGACTGCACTCCCGGCAGATCACTTTACTTGTTGCTGCCCACCAGCCCTGGCAAGGCATGCGCCAGCGCGCTGATGGCAAAGCCGATAAACATCACGCCACACTAACGTGTAATCAGCAATTGATGGCGTTGATACAGCGCACGTACATGACCCGCACCTACGATACCGATCAAGATCACATACGCCAGTGCGCCGCCGACAAAGCTCAGGGCGATGAGCCAGGGCAGCATGCTCCAGGTAAGCAGTTCGGCACGCCCGGACAGCAGCGCGGTGAAAGTCGCCACGGCCACCGGGTAGGCTTTGGGGTTGGTCAGGCCGAAGAAAATACCGTGGGCAAACGGCTTACGGGCCGGGCCTTCCTCAGCCACGCTGCTGCGCTTGGCACGCACGGCGCGCAGGCCCAGCCAGAACAGGTAAAGGCCGCTGATCAAGCCCAATACGTTGAATGCAGTGCTGCCAAACTCCCGCGCGCCGACAATCGCAATCAACGCCGTGCTGCACCAAATCACATCACCCAGCAAATGCCCGCACAGGAAGCCGGCGCCCGCACGGCGCCCACGGGCTGCGCCAATGCCGAACACAGCCAGGACACCCGGGCCCGGAGTGATGCCATAGATAAAGCCCGACGCCAGTACGGCCAGCCACAATGAAGAAGTCATGCGCAACGCTCCAAAAAATTCAGACTTCACGCTGTCCAGTCGCCCGTGAAGTCGTTCGATTTTGCACGTTCTGCAACGTTATGTAACCGCGTGTTCAAGAAAATGCCCTGCTTTCTTCAAACAGCCTCGGCATTCAGGCGGTAACCCTTAACGGCGGCGCCCCAAAAGGTTGACCACCACCCGGTCAACCCAGCCCCAGATACGCTGTTTGACCCGCCCCCACAATGGCCGGGACTGCCAGGCTTGCAAGGTGATCGGCAGGCTCTGCGCAAAGTCGTTCATAAAGCTGGCCGCCACGGCTTTGCTCAGCGTCGGGTCGATGGCTTCCAGGTTGGCCTCAAGGTTAAAACGTAGATTCCAGTGGTCAAAGTTGCACGAGCCAATGCTCACCCAGTCGTCGACCAGGACCATTTTCAGGTGCAGAAAGCACGGCTGATATTCAAATATTTGCACCCCGGACTTGAGCAACCGCGGGTAGTAACGATGCCCGGCGTAACGCACGGACGGGTGATCGGTGCGGGGGCCGGTCAATAGCAACCGCACATCGACCCCGCGATTGGCCGCGCGACGCAGCGAGCGCCGCACACTCCAGGTGGGTAGAAAGTAAGGCGTGGCCAGCCAGATGTTGTGCTGGGCGCTGTTAATGGCCCGCACCAGCGATTGCAGAATGTCGCGGTGCTGATGGGCATCGGCATAGGCCACTCGGCCCAGGCCCTCGCCCTGCTGAGGCGCCTTGGGCAATCGCGCGAGGCCAAAGTGGGTGGCAGGTTTCCAGGCTTTGCGGCTGATGTTGGCGCGCCATTGGCGCTCAAACAGCATCTGCCAGTCCTGCACCAGCGGCCCCTCAATCTGCACCATCACCTCGTGCCAGTCGCACACGTTTTGCGCAGGCTGCCAGAACTCATCGGTAATGCCCGTCCCGCCTACCACCGCCAATTGCTGGTCCACCAGCAACAGCTTGCGGTGATCGCGGTACAGATTGTTCAGCCCCCGACGCCAGCTCAGCGGGTTGTAAAAGCGAAGCTCCACGCCCGCTGCCAGCAGCCTGAGGCGCAAGGCTTCGGTAAACGCCAGGCTGCCATAGGCATCGAACAGGCAGCGCACTCGCACCTCACGCAACGCGGCGCGCTCCAGCGCCTGGACCGTGACTTCAGCGCACTGCCCGGCCTCGACCAGATAAAACTCCAGATCAATGTGATCCTGCGCCTGATCGATAGCCGCCAGCATCTGCGGGAAAAACTGCGGGCCATCGATCAGTAACTTGAATTGGTTGGCGCCGTGCCAAGGGAACACCGCGCCCGCCATCTTAGCGAGCCGTGAAAATCAGCACCGCGTTCACCGGTACTGAAAAGCTGATAGCCGACAATCCGGCGGATTTACGCAAGGTTTCGAGTTCTGGCTGCAAGCCAAAATCTTCAGCCTGAAGCATCAGCGGTTCGAGGGTTACAACCTGGAAGCGCTGCTCATCCAGCCGCGTCGCCAGCAACTCGGCCTCATAGGTGTGCTGTTTGCCACGCAGGCTCACGGTGACCGGCAGGCGCAATTCCACTTGAGCACCCGGCGCCAGCTCGTTGATGGGCTGCAGATTGATTTGCGCGGTGATTTGCGCTTCAGGGAAATGCTTGAAATCGAACAACTGGTCACGCATGCGCTCATCGCGCAAAGGCACCGCGCTGTTGACCGAGTCCATTTCTATCCGCAATTGCGCGTGGCCCTTGCGGTCGACTTTGCCGTGCAACACCAGAAAGCGGTGCTTGTTCGCGACATTGGCATTTTGCGTGGTGATAAATGAAAGCCGTGATGACTCACCGTCCAGGTACCAACTGGCCTGAGCCGACAGGCTCACCCCGAGGGTTAATAGCAACGCACCAGCGGCGGATAAAAACGTCTTGAACATAAAAACTCATCGGCAGGTAAACGGCCTCTAGTGTGAGTGCTTTAGCGCCGTCCGGGCATATTTTTTTACTCCGCTTTAGAGCACTCGTCCATCGCGCCAGTTCCTTGGCCGGACGCTGTCATACAAGCATCACTCAATTGTCATGGTCATGACACTGGCGCTCCCTAGCCTGAGATTGCACACCTCAGTCGACAAGGCGGGCTTGATGCCTGCACGGAGATTCGCAATGGCCCAGATCGCCCGTATCCGCGACACCGCTCAAGAACGCCGACTGCAGGCTGAACGCTTGCTTGGCCCAGAGGCCTTGCGTGAGGCACAAGCCTTGCGCTTCCGGGTTTTCAGTGGCGAACTGAACGCCAAACTGAAAAGCGCCGACTGTGGCCTGGACATCGACGACTACGATGCGCATTGCGAACACATCGGGGTTCGCGACCTCAACACCGGCCTGCTGGTGGCGACCACTCGCCTGCTGGACCACAGTGCAGCACGAAACATTGGTCATTTTTACAGCGAAGAAGAATTCAGCCTTCACGGCCTGGCGCACCTGCAAGGCCCGATTCTTGAAATCGGCCGCACCTGTGTCGATCCGGCCTACCGCAATGGCGGCACCATCGCCGTGTTGTGGGGCGAGTTGGCTGAAGTCCTTAACCAGGGTGATTACCACTACCTGATGGGCTGCGCGAGCATCCCGATGCAAGACGGTGGCATTCAGGCCCAGGCGATCATGCAACGTCTGCGCGAGCGTTACCTGTGCACTGAACATTTGCGCGCCGAACCGAAAAACCCGCTGCCCGCGCTGGACGTTCCGGCAAACGTCATCACCGAAATGCCCCCGCTGCTCAAAGCCTACATGCGCCTGGGCGCGAAGATTTGTGGTGAGCCGTGCTGGGACGAAGATTTCCAGGTCGCTGACGTCTTTATCCTGCTCAAGCGCGACGAACTGTGCCCGCGCTATGCACGCCACTTCAAGGCAGCCATGTAATGAACCGCCTGCGCCTGTATGGGCGAGTGGTTCGGGTGTTGGCGGTGGTCAGCCTGGGATTGGGCATGGCGAGTATTTTCGCCCTGCTCCATCGGTTGCACCTGAACAGCGCCATGGATCGGCGCCAACGCTGGACACAGTTCTTCATGAAGCGGCTGAGCAATGCCCTGCCGTTTCAAGTCACCGTGGTTGGCGAGCGACCTGTCACACCGATGTTGTGGGTCAGTAATCATGTGTCGTGGACCGACATTGCCTTGCTCGGGCAACTGACGCCGCTGTCTTTTCTGTCCAAGGCCGAAGTGCGCAGCTGGCCTGTGGCGGGTTGGCTGGCGGACCAGGCCGGTAGCCTGTTTATCCGCAGGGGCGCGGGTGACAGCCAGACCATTCGCGAGCAGATGAGTCGTCACTTGCAGCAACAGCATCCGTTATTGATGTTCCCGGAAGGCACGACCACCGACGGGCGTTCAGTGCGCACCTTCCATGGCCGCTTGTTGTCAGCGGCGATAGACAGTGACGTGGCGTTGCAACCGGTGGCGATTCGTTATTTGCGCAATGGCGAGAGCGATCCGATCGCACCGTTTATTGGCGATGACGACTTGCTCTCGCATTTGCTGCGTTTGTTTGCTCACGAGCAGGCACAGGTTGAGATACACCTGCTGGAGCCGATTGCATGTGAGCAGCAAGAACGCGCAATGCTGGCGTTCAAGGCGCAGGAAGCGATTCGCCAAGTGGTCAGCGGAGCACCGCAAACCCGTCCGCAGACTGAGTGCGAGCCGGCGGCGGCTTAGCCGACTCTCGCTCCTAAAGGTGTATTGCGTACAACCTGTAGTCGCTGACGAGGGACGAAGGCTGCGAAAGATCAAAAGATCGCGAGGCAAGCTCGCTCCTACAGATGTATTGCGAAACCTCGTAGCAGTTGACGAGCTTTGCGAGGCTACGTCCGGGCGCGCAGCGGCCGTAGATCGCAGCCTGCGGCGGCTCCTACACTTTTACCGCGCCCGCCTGTAGTCGCTGACGAGGCACGAAGGCTGCGAAAGATCAAAAGATCGCGAGGCAAGCTCGCTCCTACAGGTGTATTGCGCACCCCTGTAGCAGTTGACGAGCTTTGCGAGGCTACGTCCGGGCGCGCAGCGGCCGTAGATCGCAGCCTGCGGCGGCTCCTACGCTTTTACCGCGTACGCCTGTAGTCGCTGACGAGGCACGAAGGCTGCGAAAGATCAAAAGATCGCGATGCAAGCTCGCTCCTACAGATGTATTGCGAAACCTCGTAGCAGTTGACGAGCTTTGCGAGGCTACGTCCGGGCGCGCAGCGGCCGTAAGAAGAGCCAAAATCAAAAGATCGCGAGCAAGCTCGCTCCTACAGGTTTTATGGCGTCTGGCTGAGTTTTTCGCGGGCGGCAAACGCCTGCAGTTGCGGGTAGAAGGCGCTGAAGTCTTCACTCAGCGGCTCATACAAGGCACGCAGGTCGCGCATGGCGCCGCTCAGTTCTTGTGGGTGCGAAAGACGCCGGGCGATGCCATTGAACACTTGCTCCAGCACGCCAAAGTCTCTATAGGACCCCAACCAGTCGTGCGCAGCCATGTGCGGGGCGATGCTGGCCAGACGCTTGGGCAACTGGGGTTGCGCAACCAGCAGCGCATAGAACGTTGAGGTGAAGCGCTCCAGCGGCCCTTCAGCGTATTGCGCCCAATCACGCGCCAGGCAATGGTCGAAGAAAACGTCCAGTACAATGCCGGCATAGCGCCGCCGGGTCTGGGTGAAACGCGACAACGACTGATCAACCAGCGGATGCGCGTCGGTGAAGACGTCGATGCTGCGGTGCAACTGGATCGCCGACTCTATTGCCGGGCTGTATTGGCCCTGCAGGCGCCCTTTCACGAAGTCGCCATAGAGACTACCGAGCAATTCTTCTGGCCGCTGGCCGCCAAGGTGCAGATGTGCGAGATAATTCATGCCGCGCAGTTTAGCACCGCGCTATTACGCACGACCAAAACATATCGTTATAACTCGATATACCGATTTGAGCTGACGTCAGATCAAATACATATTTGTATATCGCGATATTACGATTTAAAGTTCGCCTCATCGCGATATAACGCTACACCTCATGAGCACTGCCACTATGCCGATCGACCTCGACGAAATAATAAAAGCGCTGGCACACCCAGTACGCCGAGAAATCATTCGCCTGCTTAAAAATCCGCAGGTCGAGTTTCCTGACCAGCACCACAGCACTGAGCACGGTGTGTGCGCAGGCCAGTTCGACCAACGCTTCGGGTTGTCGCAATCCACTGTTTCCGCCCACCTCGCCACTTTGCAGCGTGCTGGCTTGATCAGCAGCCAAAAAGTCGGCCAATGGCACTTTTTTAAACGCAATGAGGAAACCATTCAGGCCTTCCTCGCAACACTGAGCCAAGAGCTTTAACAAGGAACTCCATGCCTCTCTCGCTACTTATTCTGGCGCTTAGCGCCTTCGCCATCGGGACCACCGAATTTGTGATCATGGGCTTGCTGCCCGATGTCGCAGCCGATTTGGGCGTGTCCATTCCGGGCGCTGGCTGGCTGGTAACGGGCTATGCCCTGGGCGTGGCCATTGGCGCGCCGTTTATGGCGCTGGCCACCGCCAAGTTGCCGCGCAAGGCCGCGCTGGTGGCGTTGATGGGCATCTTTATTGTTGGCAATCTGCTTTGCGCACTGGCCAGTGATTACGAGGTGCTGATGCTGGCCCGTGTGATTACCGCCCTGTGCCATGGCGCGTTCTTCGGTATCGGCTCGGTGGTGGCTGCCGGCCTGGTGCCTGCCAACAAGCGCGCATCTGCGGTCGCACTGATGTTTACCGGCCTGACCCTGGCAAACGTGCTGGGTGTGCCGCTGGGCACCGCCTTGGGCCAGGTTGCAGGATGGCGCTCGACATTCTTTGCCGTGACGGTGATTGGTGTGGTGGCGTTGATCGGCCTGATCCGCTTTTTGCCCACCAAGCGTGACGAAGAAAAACTCGACATGCGCGCCGAACTGGCTGCCCTCAAAGGCGCCGGGATCTGGCTGTCGTTGAGCATGACGGCATTGTTTTCGGCCTCCATGTTCACCCTCTTCACCTACGTCGCGCCGCTGCTCGGTGACGTGACGGGCGTATCGCCAACCGGCGTGACCTGGACCCTGCTGCTGATCGGCCTGGGCCTGACTGTCGGCAACATTATTGGCGGCAAGTTGGCGGACAAGCGCTTGGGCGCGACGTTGATCGGCGTGTTTATCGCAATGGCCGTGGTCTCGACCGTATTGACCTGGACCAGCGTGGCCCTGATTCCAACCGAGATCACCCTGTTCTTGTGGGCCACCGCTTCGTTTGCTGCGGTGCCCGCCTTGCAAGTCAACGTGGTGACCTTCGGCAAAGCCGCACCCAACTTGGTGTCGACCCTGAATATTGGCGCCTTTAACGTCGGCAACGCACTGGGCGCCTGGGTAGGCGGCAGCGTGATTGCCCACGGTTTCGGCCTCACCAGCGTACCGCTGGCCGCCGCAGCGCTGGCGATACTGGCGCTGCTGGTCACCCTGATTACTTTTCGCCAGAACGGTAACCCCGAACTGGCCTCTGCCACACACTGATCCTTGAGAGGGCTGCATTAATGACCACGATTTTTGATCCGATCAAGCTGGGCGACCTTGAGCTGCCTAACCGCATCATCATGGCGCCGCTGACCCGCTGCCGTGCCGATGAAGACCGTGTGCCAGGCGCTCTGATCGCGGAGTACTACGTACAGCGCGCTTCAGCAGGCTTGATCCTCAGCGAAGCCACTTCGGTTACCCCGCTGGGCGTTGGCTACCCGGACACCCCCGGTATCTGGTCTGACGAACAGGTTCGCGGCTGGACCAACGTCACCAAGGCCATCCATGCCGCCGGTGGGCGCATCTTCCTGCAACTGTGGCACGTTGGGCGGATTTCCCACTCGCTGTACCTGAACGGTGAACTGCCCGTCGCACCGAGCGCCATCGCCGCCAAAGGCCATGTCAGCCTGGTTCGTCCAAAGAAAGACTTCGAAGTGCCACGCGCCTTGGAAACGGCTGAGATCGCCGACATCGTCGAGGCTTACCGTACCGGTGCCGAAAACGCCAAAGCCGCAGGTTTTGACGGCGTTGAGATCCATGGCGCCAACGGTTACCTGCTCGATCAGTTCCTGCAAAGCAGCACCAACCAGCGCACCGACCAATACGGTGGTTCGTTGGAAAACCGTGCCCGCCTGATGCTGGAAGTCACCGACGCGGTAGTCGAAGTCTGGGGTGCTGGCCGCGTTGGCATGCACTTGTCGCCTCGCGCAGACCTGCACGACATGGGCGATGACAACCGGGCTGAAACTTTCGGGTATGTTGCTCGAGAACTGGGCAAGCGCGGTATCGCGTTTATCTGCGCCCGTGAGCGCGAAGCAGAAGACAGCCTGGGCCCACAGCTCAAAGCAGCGTTTGGCGGCCCTTACATCGTCAACGAAGGCTTCACTAAAGACAGCGCCAATGCCTTGATCGCTGCCGGCAAGGCCGACGCTGTTGCGTTTGGCGTGCCTTTTATTGCCAACCCTGACCTGCCAGCCCGCTTGAAGGCCGATGCACCGCTCAATGAGCCACATCCAGAGACCTTCTACTCCAAAGGCCCTGTCGGCTTTATTGACTACCCGACGCTGTAAGCCCGCGCTTAAACACCGGCCTGCTTGTGGCCGGTCTTTAAACACATAAAAAAACGCCCAAGGCCATTCAAGCCCTGGGCGTTTTGTTTTAAATGCAGGTAACGGCTTAAACGCTTAAGTGGCGCGCCAGAGCACTTTTTAACGGGCAAAAAAAAGGGGCGGTTTGACCCGCCCACATTTTTTCCCTAATCCCTTTTGTTCCTTCTCATCATCCTGATGAATTGCATCCTGCAATGTCCTTAACGTTCTTCCTTGAACGCCGTGTCTATCCGTCGACACAGTTAAGATACTAGAGCCTTCTAAAATTGCTGCAAGCGCACCAGTTATAGATTTTTATTACAAAGCAGCGCCTTAAAAAAATACAAAACCTATTACTTTCAACGAGTTATAAAACTCAACAAGTAAGAAAAAGTCATTCATTCCTACGTCTTTCGCCGTTGGCTTACAGAAAACGTAAGTAAAGGCTTACATCCGATCGCAGATAAAGCTCAACTTCGTACGTGTCATCCCATTTCAAGCCCACACATTTTTAAGAACAGGCCTGAATTGACTTGGCGCAAAAAATGTCAGCCCATAAAAAAACCCCGAAAGCTCGGGGTTTTAGTCAGCACACTTCGTTTACTGAAACAGTGATTCGCTCGACAAACCATTACGTTCAAGAATCTCACGCAGTCGCTTGAGGCCTTCAACCTGGATTTGTCGTACACGCTCACGGGTCAAGCCAATTTCCAGCCCGACATCTTCAAGGGTACTGCTTTCATGCCCACGCAAGCCGAAGCGGCGAATCACCACCTCGCGCTGTTTGTCGGTGAGCTCGGATAGCCACTCATCAATACTCTGCGACAAATCATCGTCCTGCAGCAGCTCACAAGGGTCTGTAGGGCGATCATCGGTGAGGGTATCAAGCAGTGTTTTATCGGAGTCCGGGCCTAAAGAAACGTCTACCGAAGACACACGTTCGTTGAGCCCAAGCATGCGCTTGACCTCCGAGACGGGTTTTTCGAGCAGATTGGCGATTTCTTCAGGGGAGGGTTCGTGATCGAGCTTTTGCGTCAGTTCGCGCGCAGCTCGCAGGTAGACATTGAGCTCTTTTACAACGTGGATCGGTAAACGGATAGTACGGGTCTGGTTCATGATTGCCCGTTCAATCGTCTGACGGATCCACCAGGTGGCGTAGGTCGAGAAGCGGAACCCGCGTTCCGGGTCAAATTTCTCGACTGCCCGAATCAGGCCCAGATTGCCCTCTTCGATCAGGTCTAGCAGTGAAAGCCCACGATTGACGTAGCGTCGGGCGATTTTCACCACCAGTCGCAAGTTACTTTCAATCATGCGTTTGCGCCCAGCGGGATCGCCACTTTGCGATAAACGCGCAAAATGGACTTCTTCTGCTGGTGAGAGCAACGGGGAGAAGCCAATTTCATTGAGGTACAGCTGAGTCGCATCGAGCGCCCGGGTGTAATCAATGTACTTGTGCTGCTTTGAGGCAGCTGCTTTTTTCGACTTGGTGCGAGCTGTAGGGGTTGAGTCGTTTTCTTCTGACATCAAGTCACTATCGATGCTGGCGTCCATAAGGAGCACCTCATCGTCGATGTCAAACCCCGGCGCTTCTTTGCTGAGAGCCATTGTTCTAGTCCTTTGGTGAGTTCGACCTCAAGCTCAAGCATCGCCTTTATCCTTGGCAACGCTGGAGCCTGTTCCTTTCATCTACATCAGGAACAGGCTGGTAACTGATCAACGGCGTGGAAGGAATTGCAATGGATCTACAGGTTTACCCTGGCGGCGAATTTCAAAGTGAAGTTTCACCCGGTCTGTACCAGTTGACCCCATTTCGGCAATTTTCTGCCCGACCTTGACCTGCTGCCCCTCCCGTACCAAAAGCCTGCGGTTGTGGCCGTAGGCACTAACATAGGTGTCACTGTGTTTGATGATGACCAGTTCGCCGTAGCCCCTCAATCCACTGCCAGCGTATACAACTGAGCCATCAGACGCAGCCAAAACAGGCTGTCCCAAATCTCCGGCAATATCAATACCTTTATTCAAACTACCGTTTGAAGAAAATTTCCCGATCAAAATCCCGTCAGCGGGCCATCCCCAGCCTTTAGGTGCAGGGCCTGCAGGCAAAGGCTGCGTGTTGACCGGTGTCGCCGTCGTGGCGACCGGGCGCTTGGTGACGGTGGTTTTACTGCCTGATGAAGACGAAACCACGGTGGTTGTCGTGCCCCCTGAAGGGACAGTTCCTGCACGTCCATCGAAACGAATTGATTGCCCCGGAACGATCGTATACGGGGCCGCAATGTTGTTTTTTGCCGCCAGCGCTTTCCAGTCCCAACCGTAGCGAAAGGCAATCGAGAACAACGTATCGCCACGTTTGACCACATACTGACCGGTGGTCACAGCCGGGCGCTGAGCCACACCGTTAACGCCACTTGTACCGCTTTTGGACGCGCTGGAACACGCCGCCAACATCGCCAGGGAGACACTTAACACCAGACCCGCCACTACTCTCTGATAGCTTATGGTCCCCATACGCTGCGTAATGACTGTGAGACTCACCCGCCGCTCCCTTTGAAGATGGCTAAAAATTAGAACGCCAGTCGCGGCCCTCATTGGGCGCAAGTATAACTGGCTGTACAGCTTTGCAGACGGCAAAGCCCATTCATAAACGTATTGTTTAAACCCTAAACAGGCACCGGACGGGCCTGACCACTGCGCTGTATGACCCGTACCCGGCTTGATAATTCAGCCGGGCAGCGCTAAAGAATCAGGCCAGCGGCCCATTAAGCAGCGGTACAAACCGCACATTGCCGATTACGCGCCTGGCAAAGCCGTGCTCTTCACGCACGATCAGCATCAGTTGCTGAACGTCACCGGCACCGACCGGGATCACCAGGCGCCCGCCCGGAGCCAGTTGGTCGAGCAAGGCCTGCGGTACATCCGTGGCCACGGCGGTGACGATAATGCCGTTGTAAGGTGCAAGCGCCGGCCACCCTTCCCAACCATCGCCCCAGCGAAAGACCACGTTACGCAAGTTAAGCTCAAGCAGGCGTTCTTTGGCGCGATCCTGCAGCACCTTGATGCGTTCGACCGAGAAAATCCGCTCAACCAACTGCGACAACACCGCTGTCTGGTAACCCGAACCGGTGCCGATCTCCATGACTTTGTCCAGCGGGCCGTCTTCGAGCAGCAGCTCGCTCATGCGCGCCACCATATACGGCTGGGAGATGGTCTGGTTGTTGCCAATCGGCAGCGCCGTGTCTTCGTAGGCACGGTGGGCCAGGGCTTCATCAACAAACAGGTGACGAGGTGTGCGCCGAATGACCTCAAGCACTTTCTGGTTAACGATGCCCTCTTCACGCAGGCGCTGAATCAGCCGCTCACGTGTCCGCTCCGAGGTCATGCCAATGCCGCGATGCATCAGGCCATCCTGCTCACGCCCCATCAGCCCAACCCCTCCAGCCAGCCATCGAGGCTTTTGAAGGCATCACCAAAGGTGCGATCCAGTTGTAACGGGGTAATCGACACATAACCCTGCATCACGGCGTGGAAATCGGTGCCGGGGCCGCCGTCTTCCGCGTTGCCCGCCGCAGCAATCCAGTAACCGGCCTTGCCACGCGGATCGACCATGCGAACCGGCGCCGCCGCTCGGGCGCGATGGCCCAGGCGGGTGAGCTGGATGCCGCGGATCTTGTCCAGCGGCAAATTGGGAATGTTGACGTTCAGCACGGTGCGCGGCGGCAGTTCAAGCAGGTGATGTGCATCCACCAGCTTGCGCGCGAAATAGGCCGCGGTCGGCAGGTTGTCGACCTGACGCGAGACCAGTGAGAACGCAAACGAAGGGCGCTCCAGAAAGCGCCCTTCAAGAGCTGCTGCCACGGTGCCCGAATACAACACGTCATCACCCAGGTTGGCCCCCAGATTGATCCCCGATACCACCATGTCCGGCTGCTGCTCCAACAGGCCATTGAGGCCCAGGTGCACGCAATCGGTCGGCGTCCCGTTGATGCTGATAAAGCCATTGGTCAGGGTATGCGGATGCAACGGGCGGTCGAGCGTCAGCGAGCTGCTCGCGCCACTTTTGTCTTGATCGGGGGCAATCACCACGCACTCGCAATAATCCGCCAAGGCGTCATAAAGCGCAGCTATCCCCGGGGCGCTGACCCCATCATCGTTTGAAATCAGAATACGCATAGGCTGTCCGTTTGCCCCAAAGACACCAGATCAACAAGTTCGCGCACCAGGACAGTGGCGAAGCATCCGGCCGGCAGTACAAATTCCAGTTGCAGAATATCTGGTTGCGGATAATGCCACGTCAGTCGGCCAATGGGCAGCCGCAGAATACGTCGCTCGTGGCTCATGCCAGCGCGAACCAGCCAGTCACGCAAATCGGCTTCACGCTCGGCAATGGCTTGCTCCAGTACCTGGGTCGCACCTGTGGTCGGTGAATCACCTTCGCCCCACTGCGGGCCGGTCGGGTGCAGATCAAGGATAGCCAATCGCGGGTCGTTGCACTCCGCTTCGCCCGCCGGGAAAAAGCTCCGGCTGTCGGTGAAGGCCAGCAAATCCCCTACCTGCGCACGCTGCCAGCTGCCATCGGCGACGCGGGCAGCCAGCACCTGATTGAACAGATAGCTGCGTGCGGTAGAGAGTAGCCGCGAACGGACATTGCGCTGCTCCGGCAAGGCTTTGCGCGCCGCGTAGTCCCGCGCCTCGCCCAGATTGCCGCCTTCCCAGCCAAAACGCTGGGTGCCGAAATAATTCGGTACACCCTCACGGGTGATCAATTCCAGACGTTGCTGCAAGGCGTCTTTGTCGGCGTTCAGTTGTGTCAGGCGCAACGTGAAACCGTTTGCCGCGTGGGCACCGCGTTGCAGTTTACGTTTGTGCCGCGAGGTCTTGAGGATCTTCAGCGTGTCGTTTTCAGCACCTGACAGGTCAGGGTCCGCCTTGCCCGGCAACTGCACACTGAACCATTGGCGGGTCAGCGCCTGACGGTCCTTCAGACCGGCGTAGCTCACCGTGCGCAAAGGCACGCCTGCGGCCTTGGCAATGCGCCGCGCCGCTTCTTCGGTATTCAGACCACGCTTTTCTACCCACAACCACAGGTGCTCGCCATCCCCGGACAGCGGGATATCCAGCACTTCATCGACCTGAAAATCTTCAGCCGTGGCTTTTAGCACTGCGGTGCCCAACGGCACGCCGTGAGCTGTCGGCCCCAGCAGATCAAACTCGTTCATGCGCGAACCAACAAAGCGATGGAATGCACCGCGATGCCTTCTTCACGGCCCACGAAGCCGAGTTTTTCAGTGGTAGTGGCTTTTACGTTTACCTGGTCCAAATCAACCTCAAGATCCGCTGCAATCAGCGCACGCATCGTTTCAATGTGCGGTGCCATTTTTGGCGCCTGAGCAATGATGGTGTTATCGACATTACCGACTTTCCAGCCTTTGGCATGGATCAATCCGACGATATGGCGCAACAGGACACGGCTGTCCGCGCCCTTGAATTGCGGGTCGGTGTCCGGAAAATGCTTGCCGATATCGCCCAGCGCCGCCGCCCCCAGCAATGCATCGCTGAGCGCGTGCAGCAGCACGTCGCCATCAGAGTGGGCCAAGAGCCCGAATTTATGAGCAATACGCACGCCGCCCAGGGTTATAAAATCGCCTTCAGCAAAACAGTGCACATCATAGCCGTGGCCAATACGCATAAAAAAACGCCCCGATTAAGTCAGGGCGTGATTCTACCTACTTTGCTCAACATTAGGCGCTTAGTGCACGCGCGTGATGCCGCAAGTGGTCGTCAATGAAGCTGGCGATAAAGAAATAGCTGTGGTCGTAGCCCGGCTGCAGACGCAAAGTCAGCGGATGGTCCGCCAGTTTGGCTGCTTGTTGCAGCGCTTCAGGCTTGAGCTGGACAGCCAAAAAGTCATCCCGATCACCTTGGTCTACCAGCAACGGCAGCTTTTCAGTGGCCTCGCTGATCAACACACAGGCATCCCACTCGCGCCAGCGCGCACGCTCTTCACCCAGGTAATGGGTAAACGCCTTCTGCCCCCAAGGGCAATCCATCGGATTGCTGATCGGCGCAAACGCCGACACCGATTGATAGCGCCCCGGGTTGCGCAAGGCACACACCAGAGCCCCGTGACCGCCCATCGAATGCCCGCTGATGCCGCGTTGTTGCGACGCTGGGAAATGAGCCTCAACCAATGCAGGCAATTCCTGCACCACATAATCATGCATCCGGTAATGCTGGGCCCAAGGTTGCTGGGTGGCGTTGACATAAAAGCCCGCCCCCAGGCCGAAATCCCACGCACCTTCCGGATCATCCGGCACACCTTCGCCACGCGGGCTGGTGTCCGGGCAAACAATAATCAGGCCTAACTCGGCGGCCAATTTCATGGCGCCAGCCTTGTGCATGAAGTTCTCATCGGTGCAGGTCAGCCCCGACAACCAGTACAGCACCGGCAGCTTGACGCCCTGCTCGGCCTGGGGTGGCAAATACACGGCAAACACCATGTTGCAGCCCAGGACTTCAGAGCGATGCTGGTAACGCTTGTGCCAGCCGCCAAAGCTTTTCTGGCAGGAAATATTTGTTAAGGGCATATAAGCAGCTCCAAGCTTGCAGCCGCAAGCCACAAGTTAAAAGCAGGTGCATACCCTGCTTGCAGCTTGAAGCTTGCAACTTGTAGCTATTCGTCAGAATTTAATAACAGTACGAATGCTTTTGCCTTCGTGCATCAGGTCGAATGCCTTGTTGATGTCTTCCAGGCCCATGGTGTGGGTGATGAACGTGTCCAGCGGGATTTCGCCGGTCTGCGCCATGTCGACATAACTTGGCAGCTCGGTACGACCGCGCACGCCACCGAACGCCGAACCACGCCATACTCGGCCTGTCACCAGTTGGAACGGACGGGTCGAAATCTCCTGGCCAGCACCGGCAACGCCGATGATCACCGACTCGCCCCAGCCTTTGTGGCAGCATTCCAGCGCCGCACGCATCAGTTGCACGTTGCCGATGCACTCAAAGGAGAAATCAACGCCGCCGTCGGTCATGTCGACGATCACTTCCTGGATCGGGCGATCAAAGTCTTTCGGGTTAACGCAATCCGTCGCGCCCAGCTGTTTGGCAATCTCAAACTTGGCCGGGTTAATGTCGATGGCAATGATCCGCGAGGCCTTGGCTTTGACCGCACCAATCACTGCCGACAGGCCGATGCCGCCCAAGCCGAAGATCGCCACGGTGTCGCCCGGCTTGACCTTGGCGGTGTTGAGCACTGCGCCAATCCCGGTGGTGACGCCGCAACCCAGCAGGCAGACTTTCTCCAGCGGTGCGTCTTTTTGAATTTTGGCGACGGAAATTTCCGGGAGTACGGTGTACTCCGAGAACGTCGACGTGCCCATGTAATGGAAAATCGGCTCGCCTTTGTAGGAGAAACGCGTGGTGCCGTCGGGCATCAAGCCTTTGCCTTGAGTCGAACGAATGGCCTGACAGAGGTTGGTCTTGCCCGACAGGCAGAATTTACATTGGCGGCATTCCGGGGTGTACAACGGGATCACGTGGTCGCCAACGGCCACCGATGTCACGCCCTCACCGATGGCTTCTACGATGGCGCCGCCTTCGTGGCCCAGGATCGACGGGAAGATGCCTTCCGGGTCCGCGCCCGACAAGGTGTAGGCATCGGTGTGGCAAACGCCCGACGCCACAACCCGCAGCAGCACTTCGCCAGCCTTGGGCATGGCGACATCCACTTCTACGATTTCCAGTGGCTTTTTGGCCTCGAACGCAACGGCAGCACGTGACTTGATCATCCATCGTCTCCAGCAAAGTAAAAACAAGGTGCCGAGTGTAAATCAGCTCTGAGTGATTAATAATCCAAGCAAAAGCAAAACATTATTGCTCTACAGAGATAATCAACCGTGAACGAAAACCGCTGGGAAGGTATAGACGAATTTGTCGCGGTGGCTGAGTGTGGCCAATTCACGGCGGCGGCAGAGCGCCTGGGCGTATCGTCTTCGCACATCAGCCGCCAGGTGGCGCGCCTTGAAGAGCGCTTGCAGACCCGTCTGTTCTACCGCAGTACCCGACGGGTCACACTGACCGAAGCCGGGCAAACCTTTTTGCAGCACTGCCAGCGCCTGCAAGATGGCCGCGAAGAGGCACTGCGTGCCATCGGCGACCTGACCAGCGAGCCCAAAGGCATGCTGCGCATGACCTGTGCCGTAGCCTATGGCGAACGTTTTATCGTGCCCTTGGTGACGCGTTTTATGGGCTTGTACCCACAATTGCGGGTCGACATTGAACTGACCAACCGGCCACTGGACCTCGTACACGAAAGTCTCGACCTAGCGATCCGGCTGGGCCGACTGCATGACTCAAGCCTGGTCGCAGCCCGCCTGGCCCCCAGACGCATGTACGTGTGCGCGTCGCCGTCGTATCTGGAGCGATACGGGCGGCCCCATAGTTTGTCGGAATTGAGCCGCCACAACTGCCTGATTGGCAGTTCGGACATCTGGCAACTGGAGCAGGATGGGCGAGAATTCTCGCAGCGGGTGCAAGGCAATTGGCGCTGCAACAGTGGGCAGGCGGTATTGGACGCGGCGTTATTGGGGGTTGGCTTGTGTCAGCTACCGGACTACTACGTGCTGGAGCATTTGAAGACCGGGGCGCTGGTGTCGTTGCTCGATGCGCACCAGCCACCCAATACCGCGGTGTGGGCGCTGTACCCACAACAACGGCACTTGTCGCCCAAAGTCAGAAAGCTGGTGGATTACCTGAAGGCAGGCTTGGCCAAGCGCGAAGAGTATTCGGGATCATAGAAACCCGTGTAGGAGCGAGCTTGCCTCGCGATCTTTTAAACGATCAAAAGATCGCGAGGCAAGCTCGATCCTACAGTGGGGATCAGCGATTGATCCAGCGCAGCCGCAGCCACTCAAGGTCTTCGGGGCGGGTGACTTTGATGTTGTCTGAACGGCCTTCGATCAGGCGTGGCGCCTGCCCTGCCCACTCCATCGCCGAGGACTCGTCGGTAATGGTCGCATCCGACACCAGGCTGTCAGCCAAGGCGCGGTGCAGCGCACCCAACCGAAACATCTGCGGCGTGTAGGCCTGCCAGATCAAGCTGCGGTCGACGGTTTCGACCGCTCGGCCATTTTTGTCCACGCGTTTGAGCGTGTCCCGCGCCGGAACCGCCAACAAACCACCCACCGGGTCGTCGGCCAGTTCGTAGAGCAGCTTGTCGAGGTCTTCGCGTGACAAATTGGGCCGCGCAGCATCGTGCACCAGCACCCAGTCATCATCACTGGCGCCCTGCGCATGCAGGTACAACAAGGCGTTCAACACTGAATCGGCACGCTCGCGGCCACCGTCAACCCGGGCAATACGCGGGTCGGCAGCGCATCGCAAAGAGGGCCAGAACGGATCATCAAACGCCAGACTGACCACCAAACCTTTAAGGCCAGGGTGATCAAGGAAACAGCCAAGGCTGTGTTCAAGAATACTGCGCCCGCCCAACTGCAAATATTGCTTGGGACGGTCTGCGGCCATACGGGCACCCACGCCCGCGGCAGGAATCACGGCCCAAAAGGCCGGTGAGGCGATTCTCATTGGGCCAACTGGTAGAGGGTTTCGCCCTCTTTAACCATTCCCAATTCATGGCGGGCCCGTTCTTCAACGGTCTCCATGCCTTTTTTCAACTCGAGGACTTCCGCATCCAGCACGCGGTTACGCTCCAACAGCACTTCGTTTTCAGCATGCTGATCAGCAATTTGCTGCGTCAGATCTGTCACCTGCGCCAAACTCCCATTCCCCACCCACAGGCGATACTGCAGGCCAGCCAGAAGCAAGAGCAAAATGAGGAACAACCAATTGGGACTGCGCATCGAATATCAGGTATCCAGTGAAAAGACAGCCATGCCGACAAACGTAAACAACCAACAGTACAAAGCCTGGAAGAACCAGGCTTGTACTTGATAAGCATCAGGTTAGTGTCAAAACACCCACGATGGCGAGTTTTCTGACACAACCTGTTGTCTTTTTACCACCAACTGCTTAGCCGCGGAACTCGCCACGACCGTTGTACTTGGCTTTAGCACCCAATTGCTCTTCGATACGCAGCAATTGGTTGTACTTGGAAACGCGGTCCGAACGGCACAGGGAACCGGTTTTGATCTGGCCAGCCGAGGTGCCCACGGCCAGGTCGGCAATGGTGGAATCTTCGGTTTCACCGGAACGGTGCGAGATCACAGCGGTGTAACCAGCGGCCTTGGCCATCTGGATGGCTTCCAGAGTTTCGGTCAGGGTGCCGATCTGGTTGAACTTGATCAGGATCGAGTTGGCGATGTTTTTATCGATGCCCTCTTTCAGGATCTTGGTGTTGGTCACGAACAGGTCGTCACCTACCAGTTGAACTTTCTCACCGATTTTTTCGGTCAGGATTTTCCAGCCATCCCAGTCAGACTCGTCCAGACCGTCTTCGATGGAGATGATCGGGTAGCGCTGAGTCAGACCTTTCAGGTACTCGGCGAAACCTTCGGAGCTGAACACCTGACCTTCGCCGGACAGGTTGTATTTGCCGTCTTCGTAGAATTCGCTGGCCGCGCAGTCCAGTGCCAGGGTCACGTCAGTGCCCAGGGTGTAGCCCGCGTTGGCGATCGCTTCGGAGATCACTTTCAGTGCATCTTCGTTGGACGCCAGGTTAGGTGCGAAACCACCTTCGTCGCCCACTGCGGTGTTCAGCCCACGGGCCTTGAGCACAGCTTTGAGGTGATGGAAGATTTCGGTGCCCATGCGCAGTGCGTCGGAGAAGGTCTTGGCGCCAACTGGCTGAACCATGAACTCCTGGATATCGACGTTGTTATCGGCGTGTTCGCCACCGTTGATGATGTTCATCATCGGAACCGGCATCGAGTAAACACCCGGCGTGCCGTTCAGGTTGGCGATGTGCGCGTACAGCGGCAGGTCCTGGTCCTGAGCTGCAGCCTTGGCTGCTGCCAGAGACACCGCCAGGATTGCGTTAGCGCCCAGCGAGCCTTTGTTTTCAGTGCCGTCCAGCGCGATCATCGCGTGGTCCAGCGCTTTTTGATCAACTGGGTCTTTACCCAGCAGCAAGTCGCGAATCGGGCCGTTGATGTTGGCAACCGCTTTCAGCACGCCTTTGCCCAGGTAACGGCTCTTGTCGCCATCACGCAGCTCCAACGCTTCGCGCGAGCCAGTGGAAGCACCGGAAGGCGCGCAAGCACTGCCGATGATGCCGTTGTCGAGAAGCACGTCGGCTTCCACAGTGGGATTGCCACGGGAGTCGAGAACTTCACGACCTTTGATGTCGACGATTTTTGCCATTGTTGTAAGCACTCCAAAGTTGACGAAAACGACGCAGCTGAGGGAAATCTGGTTATCGCCGGCAAGGATCGAAAAACGGGCAGCCTTGCGGACGATAAAGCTCGGGCCACAAGGGCCCGAGAAATCGTGCGGTACTTTACCGGAGAAAAGCGGATCAGGCCGTTTCTATTGTCGGAAAACTTTTAACCAACTCATCCAGCGACTTCAGTTGAGCCAGGAAAGGCTCAAGCTTGTCCAGGCGCAAGGCGCAAGGGCCATCGCATTTGGCATTGTCAGGATCCGGGTGCGCCTCAAGGAACAGACCGGCCAGACCCTGGCTGATGCCAGCCTTGGCGAGGTCAGTGACCTGGGCACGACGACCACCGGCAGAATCGGAGCGACCACCGGGCATTTGCAGCGCGTGGGTCACGTCGAAAAAGACCGGGTATTCAAATTGCTTCATGATGCCGAAGCCCAGCATGTCGACCACAAGGTTGTTGTAGCCAAAGCTTGAGCCACGCTCACAGAGGATCAACTGATCGTTGCCCGCTTCTTCGCACTTGCTCAGGATGTGCTTCATTTCCTGAGGAGCAAGGAATTGGGCTTTTTTGATGTTGATCACGGCACCGGTCTTGGCCATGGCCACAACCAGATCAGTCTGGCGCGACAGGAAAGCCGGCAACTGGATGATGTCGCAGACCTCGGCGACCACGGCTGCTTGCGCAGGCTCGTGGACGTCGGTGATCACCGGCACACCAAACGCTTGCTTGATGTCCTGAAAAATCCGCATGCCCTCTTCCAGGCCGGGGCCACGGTAAGAGTTGATCGATGAACGGTTAGCCTTGTCGAAACTGGCCTTGAACACGTAAGGGATACCGAGCTTTTCGGTAACACGTACGTATTCTTCGCACACCTGCATGGCCATATCACGGCTTTCCAGCACGTTCATGCCACCGAACAAGACCATTGGCTTGTCGTTGGCAATGTCGATATTGCCTACGCGGATAATTTTTTGCGCCATGCTGATTAAGCCTTCTTCTCGTGTTGCGCCAATGCTGCTTTAACGAAACCGCTGAACAGAGGGTGACCATCACGAGGAGTCGAGGTGAACTCCGGGTGGAACTGGCACGCCACGAACCAAGGATGATCCGGTGCTTCAACCACTTCTACCAGCGCGCCGTCACCAGAACGACCGGTCACTTTCAGGCCCGCTTCGATCAGTTGTGGCAGCAGATTGTTGTTCACTTCATAGCGATGACGATGACGTTCAACAATCACGTCCTTCGCATAGCAATCATGAACCTTGGAGCCGGCTGTCAGTTGGCAGTCCTGCGCGCCCAGACGCATAGTGCCGCCCAGATCAGAGGTTTCGGTACGGGTTTCGACTGCACCGGTGGCGTCTTCCCACTCAGTGATCAAGCCCACAACCGGGTGGCCGCTGCTGCGATCGAACTCGGTGGAGTTGGCGTCTTTCCAGCCCAGCACGTTACGTGCGAACTCGATAACGGCCACTTGCATGCCCAGGCAGATACCCAGGTAAGGCACCTTGTTCTCACGAGCATATTGAACCGCGGTGATCTTGCCTTCTACGCCGCGCAGACCGAAGCCGCCCGGAACCAGAATGGCGTCAGCGCCTTCGAGCAGTTCAGTGCCTTTGTTTTCGATGTCTTCGGAGTCGATGTAACGCAGGTTGACCTTGGTACGGTTGGAAATACCGGCGTGGCTCATCGCTTCGATCAGCGACTTGTACGCGTCCAGCAGTTCCATGTACTTGCCAACCATGGCGATAGTGACTTCGCGCTCAGGGTTGAGCTTGGCGTCGACCACTTTGTCCCATTCGGACAGGTCGGCGCTGTTGCACTGCAAGCCAAAACGCTCAACGACGAAATCATCCAGGCCCTGAGCGTGCAGCATGCCCGGGATCTTGTAGATGGTGTCGGCGTCTTCCAGCGAAATCACCGCACGCTCTTCAACGTTGGTGAACAGCGCGATCTTGCGACGCGAAGACACATCAACGTGGTGATCGGAACGGCAGATCAGCACGTCTGGCTGCAGGCCGATGGAGCGCAATTCTTTAACCGAGTGTTGCGTTGGTTTGGTTTTCGTTTCGCCAGCAGTGGCGATGTACGGAACCAGAGTCAGGTGCATCAGCATGGCGCGCTTGGCGCCCACTTCGATGCGCAGCTGACGGATAGCCTCGAGGAACGGTTGGGACTCAATGTCACCCACAGTGCCGCCAATCTCGACCATCGCTACGTCGGCATCGCCGGCGCCCTTGATGATCCGACGCTTGATTTCGTCAGTGATGTGCGGAATCACCTGGATGGTCGCCCCCAGGTAATCACCACGGCGCTCCTTGCGCAGGACGTGTTCGTAAACGCGGCCCGTGGTGAAGTTGTTGTTCTGGGTCATGGTCGTGCGGATGAACCGCTCGTAGTGGCCCAAGTCCAGGTCGGTCTCGGCGCCGTCATGAGTGACGAACACTTCACCGTGCTGGAACGGGCTCATGGTGCCCGGATCAACGTTGATGTAGGGGTCCAGCTTCAGCATGGTGACCTTAAGTCCCCGCGCCTCCAGGATGGCTGCCAATGAAGCCGAGGCAATGCCTTTCCCCAATGAAGAAACAACACCGCCCGTGACGAAGATGTAGCGCGTCATGAAAAACCCTAGAAGTCTGCGTTAAAGCGGTCAGAGCCGCCGGGGAGAGCGAAGGAAGGCCGAAGCCCCCAATCACCAGCATTAGTCACAGTGCACCTTTCGAAAAACTGCTGCGTTGAAACAGACCGATGGAGACCAACGGTTCGATACAAGCCACACATTTTTTTAAAATCGCCCAGCAAAGACTGCTTGGTAATCGGCAACATCTGCAATTCCGGTGAATTTACAGAAGTTGTATCAAGAAGGGAGCGTAGTCTACCGGAAAGCCCCTTTCAGCTCAAACCTTGATCGCTGGAAGTTGGCAACCACTGCAATTGCCAACGCCCACAGGGGTCGCAAGCCAATCCCTGAAGGTTTGCCACCGCCAATAACTGCTCATTGCGGTACAACAGCGGCAATCTGCCACGCACAAAGCCGGGGACACCGTGCTCGTTGAGCAAACGTTTGAGATCCCGATGCCCGCGCTGCGCCAGTTGCATCACCTCACCACCTTGACGATAGCTCACGTGCAAAGGACCTGCGGGAATCTCGCCGAGCAAACGTAACTGACCATTACCCGGCAGGCTCAATGGTAAATCCGCCTGCTCCCACGCCAATGGCGCAACAGGCTGACGCAACCAGTCGCCGCTCAACCACCAGAGGTGACCGCCAGCCCGGTGCAACTGGCCCTCGGCCAGTGTCCAGATCGGCTGCGCATCTTCGCGGGCATCGCGCAGGGTTTCCCAGCCGGCCCAATGATCGGTGTCCGGCAGTTGAGTGAAGCCAGCCAGCCAATGGCGCAACGCGTTGCGTTGACGGGCCGCTGAAAGCCCGGCAATCGGTGCCAGCGCCAAGCATGGCAGGCCAAGCCAGGAGAACTCGGTGTGCGGGGTTGAGGCGGCGATATCCTGTTGCGCCAACTCGTCGAGCAAGCCTTGCGCCTCGGCACAATGGGCAGCCGTGCGCGCCAGGCTCGCAGCAGCTTGCGGCCAGCGCTTGGTCAGGGTTGGAAAAACCTCATGGCGCAGGTAGTTACGCGAAAAATCGGTTTGGGTGTTCGAAGGGTCTTCGACCCAGCTCAAGCCGTGCGCGCGCGCGTAGGTTTCCAGCTCGGCGCGAGAGACATCCAGCAAGGGACGGCACAAATGGCCCTGCCCCAGCGCCCGCTCACGGGGCATGGCCGCCACCCCGCTCACCCCTGCCCCGCGCAGCAGGCGAAACAACACGGTTTCTGCCTGATCATCACGGTGCTGGCCCGTCAGCAAGACTTCGCCCGCCTGCGTGACGGTTTCAAAAGCCTGATAGCGCGCTTCTCGTGCAGCGCGCTCAAGGCTTGCGCCAGGGCGGACCTGCACCTGGAACACCTGCAACGGCACAGCCAGCGAATTACACAGCACCTGACAATGCGCCGGCCAGGAATCAGCAGCCGCCTGCAAGCCATGATGCACATGGACGGCGGACAGAGCAGGAAGCGAATGGGTTTGACGCAGATGGGCGAGCAGGTGCAGCAGAACGGTTGAATCAAGGCCGCCAGAGAGTGCGACGTGCCAGGAATTGGCGTTGCGCCAGGGGGTCAGGGCTTGAAGCAGTTGCGTTGAGAGGTTGGGCATGTCGAGCACCGTCCAGATCAAAAGCCCCTCACCCTGGCCCTCTCCCGGAGGGAGAGGGGACTGACCGGATGCGAACTCTAGTACACCGCTAATCAGCGCCTCCCCCAGAGGGAGGGGGACTGACCGGATGCGAACTCTAGAACACCGCTAATCAGCGCAGCCCCCGGAGGGAGGGGAACTGACTGGATGCGAACTCTAGAACACCGCTAATCAGCTCCCTCTCCCCCCGGGAGAGGGTTGGGGTGAGGGCAAGCTTTGATCAGAGACCGTAGCTCATCAGGCGGTCATAACGACGCTTGAGCAAGGTTTCGGTGTCCAGCTTTTTCAGCATGTCCAGTTGCGACAACAGCTCACCACGAATGGTCGCAGACGCTGCGGCCGGATCACGGTGGGCACCGCCCAATGGCTCGGTGATGATCTTGTCAACAATACCCAGGCCTTTGAGGCGCTCAGCGGTAATGCCCATGGCTTCTGCTGCGTCCGGCGCTTTTTCGGCGGTTTTCCACAGAATCGAGGCGCAACCTTCTGGCGAGATCACCGCGTACGTCGAGTACTGCAGCATATTCAACTGGTCGCAAACACCAATCGCCAATGCACCGCCCGAGCCGCCTTCACCAATAACGGTAGAGATGATCGGGGTTTTCAGGCGAGCCATCACCCGCAGGTTCCAGGCAATCGCTTCGCTCTGGTTGCGCTCTTCAGCGTCGATCCCAGGGTAAGCACCCGGTGTGTCGATGAACGTCAGGATCGGCATTTTGAAACGCTCGGCCATTTCCATCAGGCGGCACGCCTTGCGGTAGCCTTCTGGACGCGGCATACCGAAGTTACGGCGAACCTTCTCGCGCACTTCGCGGCCTTTCTGGTGACCGATCACCATCACGGGCTGGTCATCCAGACGCGCAATACCGCCCACGATGGCGGCGTCATCCGAGAAGTGACGGTCGCCGTGCAACTCGTCAAACTCGGTGAAGATGTGATCGATGTAGTCCAGGGTGTAAGGACGACGCGGGTGACGGGCCAGACGAGCAATTTGCCAGCTGGTCAGCTTGCCGAAAATATCTTCAGTCAGCGTTTTGCTTTTGTCTTGCAGTCGAGAGATTTCATCGCTGATGTTCAGCGAGTTGTCATTACCGACCAAGCGCAACTCTTCGATTTTGGCTTGCAGGTCAGCAATCGGCTGTTCGAAATCAAGAAAATTCGGGTTCATAAGCATCCGTCTTGGGTCGGCGGCAAAGCATGCCAGCGGGTTTGAAGCCCAGCATTTGCTGGTGAATCCAACCCGACTGGGGCAGCCGGTTGATCTGTATCGCGCCTACCTTAAGGGAGAGGCGCTCTCAGGTCGAGATTAAAAATTCAGGTCGAGGTCAGGGCGCGTGTATCGCCCCTGACCGTCAACGGTATTGGAGGAAGACGTTGTCTCGCCCAAACTGGTCACGCAACGCTTGAATCAAGCTGTCTGCCGGATCAATTCGCCAGCTTTCGCCAAACTGCAGCAAAGCCTTGGCGTCTGCGCCGGTGTAGTCCAGGGTGATCGGGCAAGCCCCACGGTGTTTTTTGAACAACTCGCCCAAAAAGCGCAATTGATCGCCTTTGAGCGCCGCTTGCGTCACTTTCAGACGCAAACTTTCAGCCAGGCTGGTGCGCGCTTCTTCCATGCTCATCACGCGCTTGACCCGCAAACGCAGGCCGCCGGAGAAGTCATCATTGCTGACCTCACCTTCGACCACCACCATTGCATCAGTCTGCAACAGCGATTGCGCCGAATGGAAGGCCTCGGCAAACAGCGAGGCCTCAATGCGCCCTGAACGGTCGTCCAGGGTGATAAAGCCCATCTTGTCGCCCTTTTTGTTCTTCATCACACGCAAGGCAATGATCATCCCGGCGACGGTCTGAGTGTCCCGTGCCGGTTTCAGATCAATGATGCGCTGACGGGCAAAGCGGCGAATCTCACCTTCATATTCGTCAATCGGGTGGCCGGTCAGGTACAGCCCAAGGGTGTCTTTCTCACCTTTGAGGCGTTCCTTGAGGGTCAGTTCCTTGGCCTTGCGGTGGTTGGCATAGACATCCGCGTCTTCTTCGACAAACAAACCGCCAAACAAGTCGGCATGCCCGCTGTCATGGGTGCGCGCAGTCTGTTCAGCCGACTTGATGGCCTCTTCCATCGCCGTCAGCAACACCGCGCGATTCAGATCGATATGCGCCTGATAAGCCTTCGGCTCGTCATAGAAGTACGGCCCAAGACGATCCAGCGCACCACTGCGGATCAAACCATCGAGGGTACGCTTGTTGATCCGCTTGAGGTCAACACGGGCACAGAAATCGAACAGGTCGGTAAACGGGCCGTCTTTGCGTGCTTCGGTAATGGCCTCAACCGGCCCCTCACCCACCCCTTTGATCGCGCCCAGGCCATAAATAATGCGGCCTTCGTCGTTCACCGTGAACTTGAACTCCGAGGCATTCACATCCGGCGCATCAAGACGCAGCTTCATGCTGCGAATTTCTTCGATCAGGGTCACAACCTTGTCAGTGTTGTGCATATCCGCCGACAGTACCGCGGCCATGAACGGTGCCGGATAGTGAGTTTTCAGCCAGGCTGTCTGGTACGACACAAGACCGTAAGCAGCGGAGTGAGACTTGTTGAAACCATAACCGGCAAATTTCTCTACCAGGTCGAAAATGTTACCGGCAAGGTCGGCATCAATATTGTTGTTGCCACAGCCTTCGATGAAACCGCCGCGCTGCTTGGCCATTTCTTCGGGTTTTTTCTTACCCATGGCTCGACGCAACATGTCAGCGCCGCCAAGGGTGTAACCGGCCATGACCTGAGCAATCTGCATCACCTGTTCCTGATACAGAATGATGCCGTAGGTCGGCGCCAATACCGGCTTGAGGCCTTCGTACTGGTAGTCGGAGTGCGGGTACGCCAGCTCGGCGCGACCGTGCTTACGGTTGATAAAGTCATCAACCATGCCTGATTGCAGCGGGCCCGGACGGAACAGGGCCACCAGTGCGATCAAGTCTTCAAGGCAGTCGGGCTTAAGCTTTTTGATCAGCTCTTTCATGCCGCGCGACTCAAGCTGGAACACCGCAGTGGTCTCGGCTTTTTGCAGCAATTGGTAAGTGGGCTTATCGTCCAGAGGGATGAAGGCGATGTCCAGCGGCGCTTCATTGACCTTGGCGCGGTCACGGTTGATGGTTTTCAGCGCCCAGTCGATGACCGTCAGGGTCCGCAGACCGAGGAAGTCGAACTTCACCAGACCTGCCGACTCAACGTCATCCTTGTCGAACTGGGTGACCAGACCGCCACCCTCTTCATCGCAGTAAATCGGCGAGAAGTCCGTGAGTTTGGTCGGGGCGATAACCACACCACCGGCGTGCTTACCGACGTTACGCACAACGCCTTCAAGCTTGCGCGCCATTTCCCAGATTTCGGCAGCCTCTTCATCGACCTTAATGAAGTCGCGCAGGATCTCTTCCTGCTCAAAGGCCTTTTCGAGGGTCATGCCCACTTCGAACGGGATCATCTTCGACAGGCGGTCAGCCAGTCCGTAGGACTTGCCCTGAACCCGCGCCACGTCGCGGATTACCGCCTTCGCAGCCATCGAACCAAAGGTGATGATCTGGCTTACGGCGTTACGACCGTATTTTTCGGCCACGTACTCAATAACCCGGTCGCGACCATCCATGCAGAAGTCGACGTCGAAGTCGGGCATCGATACCCGTTCCGGGTTAAGGAATCGTTCGAACAGGAGGTCGTATTCCAGCGGATCAAGGTCGGTGATCTTCTGCACATACGCTACCAGCGAGCCGGCACCCGACCCCCGGCCAGGCCCCACCGGCACGCCGTTGCTTTTGGCCCACTGGATAAAGTCCATTACGATCAGGAAGTAACCGGGGAACCCCATCTGGATAATAATATCCAGCTCGAAATTCAGCCGGTCGACGTACACCTGACGCTTGGCGTCATAGTCTTCGGTGGTGTCTTTGGGCAGCAGAACGGTCAAGCGCTCTTCAAGGCCTTCAAAGGACACTTTGCGGAAATATTCATCGATGGTCATGCCATCGGGAATCGGGAAGTTAGGCAGGAAGTGAGTGCCCAGTTTCACGTCAATATTGCAGCGCTTGGCAATTTCGACCGTGTTGGCCAGCGCCTCCGGCAGGTCACTGAACAGCTCGGCCATTTCTTCGGCGCTTTTCAGGTACTGCTGGTCGCTGTAGTTCTTGGAGCGGCGCGGATCATCCAGCGCCCGGCCCTCACCAATGCATACGCGGGTTTCGTGGGCCTCGAAATCTTGCTGCTTGATGAAGCGCACATCGTTGGTGGCCACCAATGGCGCACCGATCTCATCGGCCAGCGCAACGGCGGCGTGCAGGTGCTCTTCATCATTAGGACGGCTGGTGCGCTGAACTTCGAGATAAAAGCGCTCGGGGAACACCGTCATCCACTCAAGCGCCAGGGTGCGCGCCTCTTCGGCGTTACCGCTGAGCAGCGCCAGGCCGATCTCGCCCTCTTTGGCAGCCGACAGCATGATCAAACCGTCGGCAGCTTCAGCGACCCACTCACGCTCAATGATCACCTGACCATTGCGCTGACCGTCGATAAAGCCCCGCGAGATCAGCTCGGTCAGGTTGCGGTAACCCACGGCATTCATCGCCAGCAGGCTGATACGGCTCAGGGGGTTATCCGGATCTTTGTTGGACAGCCACAGATCGGCACCACAAATCGGCTTGATACCGCCGCCCATGGCGGTTTTATAGAATTTGACGAGAGAACACATGTTGTTCTGATCGGTCACCGCAACGGCGGGCATGTTCATGCCGGCCAGGGTTTTGATCAGCGGTTTGATCCGCACCAGGCCATCGACCAGGGAGTATTCAGTGTGCAGGCGCAGGTGAACGAATGAAGCCGGCATGGTGATCCTGTCTATCAGCTTTGGAAAACAACAAGGCCCGGATTGTACCGGGCCTTGGCAAAAACATCAGCCTCGCGACTAAACCTTGGCAAGGCCTTCACGCGCTTCGTACGCACGGCGAACCGGGCCGAACGAGCGTCGATGAATAGGCGTCGGGCCCAAGCGCTCAAGGGCTTCCAGATGGACGGAGGTCGGGTAACCCTTGTGCCCACCGATACCATAACCGGGGTATTGCAGCTCAAAGGCCGCCATCTCGCGGTCACGGCTGACCTTGGCCAAAATCGAAGCGGCAGCAATGGCCGGGACCTTGCTATCGCCCTTGACCACCGCTTCAGCCGGCATGGCCAGCTTGGGGCAGCGGTTGCCGTCAATCATCGCCAGTTTAGGGGTGATGCTCAGCCCTTCTACCGCCCGCTGCATGGCCAGCATGGTGGCGTGCAAAATGTTCAGTTCGTCGATTTCTTCGACCTCAGCCCGCGCAATGCACCAGCTCAGGGCTTTTTCACGAATTTCATCGAAAAGCTTTTCACGACGTGCTTCGGTCAGTTTTTTCGAGTCGTTGAGGCCCGCAATCGGGCGCATCGGGTCAAGAATGACCGCTGCCGTGACCACAGCACCGCACAACGGGCCACGACCGACCTCATCAACGCCGGCAACCAGGTCTTCAACCTGATTGACCAGATTGAAGTCCAATCCGATTTGCATAGTCACTGTACTCATTAAGATTTTGCGATCAGGCCCAGCACCGCGTCTGCGGCCTGATTGGAAGCGTCAAGACGCAATGTGCGGTGGATCTCGTCAAAGCCGCGTGTTTGTTCCTCACCACCATCCAGCAAAGGCAAGACGGTGTCAGCCAGCGCGTCTGGCGTTGCAGCATCCTGCAACAGTTCAGGCACCAACAGGCGTTGAGCCAGCAGGTTGGGCAGCGACACGTACGGGCTTTTGACCAGACGCTTGAGGATCCAGAACGTCAGCGACGACAAGCGATACGCAACCACCATCGGTCGCTTGTACAGCAGCGCCTCAAGGGTCGCGGTACCGGAGGCGATCAACACCGCATCACAGGCGGCCAGCGCCAGATGTGACCGGCCATCGAGCAAGGTCAACGGCAAGTCACGGCCGACCAGTGATTGCTCAATCTGAATGCGACGCGCGTTATTGGCGCAAGGCAATACAAAACGGACCTCAGGACGTGCCTGATAGACCTTCTGCGCAGCATCCAGAAACAAACCGCCCAGCTTGCCGACTTCCCCGCCACGGCTGCCGGGCATCAAGGCGATCAGCGGGCCATCGGGCAGGCCCAGCTCAGCACGCGCAGCAGCACGGTCAGCTTCAAGCGGGATGGCATCAGCCAACGGGTGGCCGACAAAACGCACCGGCACGCCCTTCTCTTCGTAGAATTTGGCTTCAAACGGGAACAGCGTGAGCATCAAGTCGCAGCCTTCGCGAATTTTCAGCACCCGCTTCTGACGCCACGCCCACACCGACGGGCTGACGTAGTGCACGGTCTTGATCCCGGCACGGCGCAATTGCAGCTCGATGTTAAGGGTGAAGTCAGGGGCGTCGATGCCGATAAACACGTCAGGCTTTTCAGCAATCAGCGTTTTAACCAGCTCTTTGCGGCGTTTGAGCAGCTCACGCAGGCGGCCAAGCACTTCTACCAGGCCCATGACCGACAATCGCTCCATCGGGAAGTAAGAGCTCATGCCCTCTGCTTCCATCAATGGACCGCCGACGCCGATGAACTCGATATCCCCATGACGAGCCTTGAGCGCACGCATCAGACCGGAGCCGAGAATGTCACCGGAGGCTTCACCAGCCACCAGAGCAATACGCAATCTGGCCATGATTAGCGCGTAATGCCGCGAGTAGACGAACGGATCGACTCGACGAACATCGCCACTTCAGGGAACTGCACAGCCGGTTCGGCCAGTTCAGCCAGCGCCTGATCGACGGTAAGGCCCTGTCGGTAGACCACTTTGTAAGCCCGGCGCAGGGCGTGAATGGCTTCATCGCTGAAACCACGGCGGCGCATGCCTTCAAAGTTCATGCTGCGCGCTTCGGCCGGGCTACCGAACACGGTGACAAACGCCGGAACGTCTTTACCGATGGCAGTGCCCATGCCCGAAAAACTGTGCGCACCGATATGGCAGAACTGGTGAACCAGCGTGAAGCCGGACAGGATCGCCCAGTCACCCATGTGCACATGGCCCGCCAGGGCGGCGTTGTTAACCAGAATGCAGTGGTTGCCAATCACGCTGTCATGCCCGATGTGGGCATAGGCCATGATCAAGTTGTGATCACCCAGCGTTGTTTCAGCACGGTCCTGCACGGTGCCGCGGTGAATGGTAACGCCTTCACGAATAACGTTGTGGTCACCAATCACCAGGCGCGTTTCTTCGCCTTTGTACTTCAGATCAGGTGTGTCCTCGCCTACCGAAGAAAACTGGTAGATGCGATTGTGTTTACCGATCCTGGTTGGGCCTTTAAGAATCACATGCGGCCCAATCACAGTCCCCTCGCCGATTTCCACACCTGCGCCGATGATCGACCAAGGGCCGACCTCGACGTCGTCGGCCAAAATGGCCGTCGGATCGATGATTGCGCGAGGGTCAATCAAACTCATAGTTTGCGTTCCGCACAGATGATCTCAGCCGAGCACACTGGCTTGCCGTCAACCGTGGCCTGGCATTCAAATTTCCAGATGGAGCGCTTGCAGCTCAGGAACTTGGCTTCAAGGATCAGTTGATCCCCTGGCAGTACAGGCTGGCGAAAGCGCAGCTTGTCGGAGCCGACGAAATAATAGAGTGTGCCGTCGGAAGGCTTCAGATCCATCATCTTGAAACCCAGGATGCCAGCGGCCTGAGCCATCGCTTCAATGATCAGGACGCCCGGCATGATCGGGTGCGCCGGGAAGTGACCATTGAAGAAAGGTTCATTGATGCTGACATTCTTGTAGGCACGAATGCGCTTGTTCTCGACATCCAGATCCACCACTCGGTCCACCAGCAGGAACGGGTAACGGTGGGGCAGATATTCGCGAATCTCGTTGATGTCCATCATTTCGTGGGGAAGCCTGTAATAAAGATTGGGCGCGCGCGACTAAGGCGCGCTCCTCTAGCAAATCAAGGAAGCAAACCAGTGGCTATGCACTCTTGATATGGAAAATGTACTAGCCCTCTGAAGAAGCTTTACCGTCCGGGGTCACTTCCCCGACGCGCTTTTCCAGATGTTTTAGCCGTCTTGCAATGTCATCCAGCTGGCGTATGCGTGCCGCACTTTTGCGCCACTCCGCAGCCGGCTGCATGGCAGTACCGGAAGAATAGGCTCCTGGCTCGGTGATCGAATGCGTCACCATCGTCATGCCAGTCAAGAACACGTTGTCACAAATTTCAATGTGACCGACCAAACCAACTCCGCCTGCGAGCATGCAGTGCTTACCGATTTTAGTACTACCGGAAATGCCTACACACGCGGCCATCGCCGTATGGTCACCCACCTGAACGTTGTGCGCGATCTGGATCTGGTTATCCAGTTTGACGCCATTGCCGATCAACGTATCGGCCAAAGCACCCCGATCAATGGCCGTGTTGACGCCAATTTCGACATCATCACCGAGGGTCACACCGCCAATTTGAGCGATTTTCTGCCAAATACCTTTTTCGTTGGCGAAACCAAAACCTTCGCCACCCAACACGGCACCCGACTGAATCACCACACGCTTGCCGATATGCACATCGTGGTAGAGGGTCACACGAGGTGCCAGCCAACCGTCTTCACCAATAGTGCAACGCGCACCGATAAAGCAATGCGCACCAATGGTGACACCTGCAGCGATTCGCGCACCGCTCTCAATGACCGCAAACGCACCGATGCTCGCCATTGGATCAACCACCGCATCGTCCGCAATCACAGCCGAAGGGTGAACCCCGGCAATCGCTTTGGGCTTGGGGTCGAACAAATGGGAAATTCGGGCATACGCCAGGTAAGGATCGGGCACAACCAGCGCATCCCCCGCGTACTCCTCGGCATCCGCCGCCTTGAGCAGTACCGCTCCAGCGTGGCAGTCAACGAGGTATTTACGGTATTGGGGGTTAGCCAGAAAGCTCAACTGAGCTGGGCCGGCCTCTTGCAAAGTGGCCAGCCCAGTAATTTCTTTCTCCGCGGAGCCACGCAAGGTGGCCCCGAGGAACTCGGCCAATCGGCCGAGTTTTATAGTCGCGGTCATAATTACTTCAGCTGATTCATGCGCTCAATCACTTGGCGAGTGATGTCGTACTGAGGTTTTACATCAATCACAGCACCACGCTCGAACACCAAGTCAAAGGCGCCTTTCTTGATGACTTCTTCAACAGCGCTGTCCAGTTTTGGCTTCAGCTGTTTCAGCATTTCACGGTCAGCAACGGCCTTGGCTTCGTTCAGCTCCTTGGACTGGAACTGGAAATCACGGGCCTTTTGCTTGAACTCAAGCTCCAGACGCTCACGCTCGCCTTGCTGCATTTTGTCGCCGCCGCTAACCAGACGGTCCTGGATGCCTTTGGCGCTGCTTTCCAGGTTTTTCAGCTTGGTCAGTTGTGGGCCGAATTTTTTCTCGGCATCCACGGCATAACGCTTGGCAGCGTCGGATTCAAGCAGTGCCATTTGATAGTTCAGCACAGCAATTTTCATGTCGGCAAAAGCCGGGCCTGCTGCCAAGAGCGAAGCCAGGAGAACCAATTGAGTCAACTTACGCACGATGCACTCCTAAAAAATCCGTTGTCTGTATCTATAGTCAGGCTTTTAGAAAGTCTGGCCGAGGGAGAATTGGAACACTTGAGTGTCTGCGTCATCCGGTTTCTTGATCGGCATGGCCAAGCTGAAGCTCAGCGGGCCAAGCGCAGTTACCCATGTCACACCTACACCCACAGAACTGGCCATATTGCTAAAGCTGATATCGCAATCCTTGGTGTCACCCTTGCAGTTGGTGTCGAACACGTTACCCACGTCCCAGAATACGGATGTGCGCAGGGAACGCTGGTCCTTCACAAACGGCATCGGGAACAGAACTTCTACACCACCCTGGATCAGCACGTTACCACCGAATGGCAGCGGGTCTTGATCCGGGTCGCGAATGGTACCTTGGTTCTTACCGGTACTCGGCGTACTGCGTGGACCCAGGGCGCTGTCTTTAAAGCCACGAACCGAGTTGAAACCACCCGCGTAGTAGTTCTCGTAGAACGGCAGACCTTCAGTCGAACCGTAACCATCACCATAGCCCAACTCTGTGTGCAGGCGCATGGTGTAGGTATCGCTCAACGGCTGGAACATCTGTGCACGATAGTCCAGTTTGTAGAACTGCAGGTCGCTGCCAGGAATGGTGGTTTCCAGCACCAGGCTCTGCGACGTACCACGGGTTGGCAACACGCCTTTGTTCAGGGTCGACTCGGACCAGCCAATCGATGCCTTGAAGTTGAGGTACTTGTCACCTTCACGGTTTACGAAGTCGAAGATCTCGTCAACGGTGTAACGACCAGTGCTGATTTCATCCTGCTGAACGGTCAGGCCGTAGGTCAGACGGGAGGTATCGCTGATCGGGTAACCCATGGTGACGCCAGCACCCAGGCTGTCAACCGAGTAGTTGGCAACGTCAACGTCCAGCTCTTTGTAGTCGGTGGTGCGGTAGAAAACGTTGTAGCCCAGGCTCACGCCGTCCGGCGTCCAGTACGGGTCAACGTAGCTGAAGTTGTAACGGCTTTGGTATTCGCTGCGGGTCAGACCAATGCTGACCTTGTTACCCGTACCCAGGAAGTTGTTCTGGGTAATCGAGCCACCCAGGATCAAACCGGCGCTCTGAGCAAAACCGACGCTGGCAGTGATCGAACCCGACGCTTGTTCTTCAACAGCGTAGTTCACGTCAACCATGTCGTCAGTGCCTGGCACTGCCGGGGTTTCAACGTTCACTTCCTTGAAGAAGCCCAGACGCTCAAGGCGAACCTTGGACTGGTCGATCAAGTAAGTGGAAGCCCAACCGCCTTCCATCTGGCGCATTTCACGACGCAGCACTTCGTCTTCCGACTTGGTGTTGCCGCGGTAGTTGATACGGTTCACGTAAGCACGCTTGCCCGGATCGACCACGAAGGTGATGGCGACGGTGTGGTTTTCCGGGTCTGGCTGAGGCACGCCGTTCACGTTGGCGAAGGTGTAGCCTTCGTTACCCAGACGACGGGTGATCAGCTCGGAAGTGGTGGTCATCAGCTTGCGCGAGAACACCTGGCCTGGCTGAACCAGCAGCAACGACTTGATCTGATCTTCCGGGACCTTGAGGTCACCGCTCAGTTTGACCGAGCCGACATTGTATTTTTCGCCTTCGTTCACGTTGACCGTGATGTAGACGTTCTTTTTGTCAGGGGTGATCGATACCTGGGTCGAGGCGATATCCATGTTGATATAGCCGCGATCGAGGTAGTAGGAACGCAGACGCTCCAGGTCACCCGACAGTTTTTCACGCGCATATTTGTCGTCGTTCTTGAAGAACGACAACCAGTTGGTGGTTTTCAGTTCGAACAGATCAACCAGGTCAGATTCCGGGAAGACCGTGTTACCCACCACGTTGATGTGCTGGATAGAGGCAACGGTGCCTTCGTTGATGTTGACCTTCAAGGCAACGCGGTTGCGCGGTTCAGGCACCACTTCGGTGTCTACCGTCGCCGAGTAGCGGCCTTGGGCAACATACTGACGTTGCAACTCGTTACGAACACCTTCAAGGGTCGCACGCTGGAAGATTTCGCCTTCAGCCAGGCCCGATTGTTTCAGGCCTTTCATCAGGTCATCAGTGGAGATCGCCTTGTTACCGTCAATGGTGATGCTGGAGACGGAAGGACGTTCGACAACCGTAATGACGAGCACATTGCCATCACGACCCAGTTGGATATCCTGAAAGAACCCGGTTTTGAACAACGCACGAGTGGATTCCACCAAACGGCGGTCATCCGCTACCTCACCCACGTTCAGCGGTAACGCGCCAAACACGCTGCCGGCGGAAACCCGCTGGAGCCCGTTGACACGGATATCAGAGATAGTGAAGGACTCGGCGTGAACTTCGGCGATCATCAGTACGGCGAGAACCGCAGTTAGCAGCAGACGTTTCATGAAGTCCTTTCTTATTCCAACTGGCAATAAACAAACTGCCGCAAAATGCGGCAGATTCGCAATTCAGCGAAGTGTTTACAGTCGTCCCAAGTCGTTGACCAGAGCAAGCAACATCACTCCGACCACCAAACTGATACCGATCTGCATCCCCCAACCCTGTACCCGATCCGACAAGGGACGACCACGCGCCCACTCGATCAGATAAAACAACAAGTGCCCACCGTCCAGGACGGGAATAGGCAACAAGTTCAGAACCCCCAGGCTAATACTCAGATAAGCCAGGAAATTCAAGAAATCAGCAACGCCCGACTGGGCAGAAGCGCCCGCCACTTTAGCAATGGTTATCGGTCCACTCAAGTTTTTTACCGAGAGCTCGCCGAACAACATTTTCTTCAGTGAATCGAGCGTCAATACGCTCATGGTCCACGTACGCTTGACCCCTTCGCCGATGGCGGCGACCGGGCCATAGCTGACTTCGCGAATCATCGTGGGTGGCCAATCGACACCTTTGACCCCTGCCCCCAGATAACCGGTCGCCGCCTCACCTTCACCGCGAGCGGCCAGAACCACCGGCACCTCAAGCGCAACACCGTCGCGCTCGACGCGCAAATCTACGCGGGCCGCGGGCCGCAGACGAACCCAGTCCACGACTTGTTGCCAGTCATTGATGGCCTGACCATTCATGGACAGCAGTTTGTCACCGGTCTTGAGGCCAGCCGCCTGTGCCGGGCCTTTAGGGTCGAGCTCTGCCAAAACGGCTGGCAGCTCAGGGCGCCATGGCCGAATACCCAACGATTTGATCGGATCCGGCTCATCAGCCCCTTTCAGCCAGTCATGCAAAACCAGCTGGTGGGAGCTTTCAACATCGGAATCGGGGCCGCGCACCGCAACCTGAATGGAACCGCTTTCGCCGAGGCGACGCACCAGTTGCAGGTTGACGTTCGACCAGCCCACCGTTGGCTGGCCATCAATTGAAACAATTTCCTGACCGGCTACCAGGCCGGCTTGTGCCGCCAGGCTGCCGCTTTCGACCGCGCCGATCACCGGGCGCACCTGCTGGCTGCCCATCATTGCCAGCACCCAGAAGAACGCAATGGCCAGCAAGAAGTTGGCCACAGGCCCGGCTGCGACGATGGCAATGCGCTGCCCGACGGTTTTGCGGTTGAAGGATTGATCGAGCTGGTCGGCCGGAACATCGCCTTCACGCTCGTCGAGCATTTTTACGTAGCCGCCCAGCGGAATCGCTGCGACGACAAACTCAGTGCCCTGACGGTCATGCCAGCGTAAGAGAGGCGTACCGAAGCCCACAGAAAAGCGCAGAACCTTGACGCCGCAACGGCGCGCCACCCAAAAGTGACCGAATTCATGAAATGTGACCAGCACCCCCAATGCCACCAGGGTGCCAACAATCATATAGAGCGCACTCATCTACTTTCTCCGCGATTCTGTCCGGCTCCGACATGTACCACTTGTCAGTTGTTACGGCTCAACCACTGCTCAGCTCGCAGTCGCGCTTGGGTATCTACCGCAAATACAGCATCCAGCTCATCGACTGCAATCACAGGCTCATTGCTTAACACATCTTCAATAAGGTTGGCGATTTGCGGGTAACGAATCTTGCCGTCAAGAAACGCCGCCACCGCCACTTCGTTTGCTGCATTGAGGGTCGCGGGTGCGCTGTTACCCGCCTCGGCTGCTTCTCGACACAGACGCAAACACGGGAAGCGTTGTTCATCCGGACGCTCAAAGTCCAGCCGCGCAACCGCAAACAGGTCCAGCGGCGCAACACCCGAGTCGATACGTTCAGGCCACGCCAGGGCATTGGCAATGGGTGTGCGCATGTCCGGATTACCAAGCTGTGCCAAGACCGAGCCATCCACGTAATCGACCAGCGAGTGAATCACGCTTTGCGGGTGGATCACCACTTCAACCTGGCTTGGCTTGGCATCGAACAACCAGCAGGCCTCGATCAGTTCCAGGCCCTTGTTCATCATGCTCGCCGAATCAACGGAGATCTTGCGCCCCATCGACCAATTGGGATGAGCACACGCCTGATCCGGGGTGACATGTTGCAACAACTCTAAAGGCGTCTCGCGGAACGGTCCGCCCGACGCCGTCAGCAATATCCGCCGCACACCGACCGAACCCAGGCCGCGTGCGTAGTCCTGTGGCAAACACTGGAAAATCGCGTTGTGCTCACTGTCGACAGGCAGCAATACCGAACCGCTGCGACGAACGGCCTGCATAAACAGATCGCCGGTCATGACCAGCGCTTCTTTATTGGCCAAGAGAATTTTTTTGCCAGCGTTAACCGCTGCCAACGTAGGACGCAAGCCAGCTGCACCCACGATTGCTGCCATGACCGTGTCAACTTCTGGAGCAGAAGCCACCTGACACAAGCCTTGCTCACCCACCCATACTTCAGTGCCGAGCTTGGCGGCCTGCAAACCAGCCCGCAGTTGGCTGGCTGCATGCTCGTGCGGCACCACAACCACTCGCGGCTTGTGTTCGAGACACAAGGCCAGAAGCTCCGGGATACGGCTAAAACCGCTCAGGCCAAAGACCTGATAGCGGTCAGGGTGACGCGCAATAACATCCAGGGTGCTCAGGCCAATCGAGCCTGTAGCCCCCAGCACCGTAATCTGTTGAGGTCGACTCATGATCCGGCAATCCAAAGCAGTACAGCAAACAACGGAACCGCCGCCGTCAGACTGTCGATACGGTCCAGTACCCCACCGTGACCAGGCAACAGGTTACTGCTGTCCTTGATACCGGCCTGACGCTTGAACATGCTTTCGGTGAGGTCGCCCACCACAGACACCAGCACAATCATCGCTGCACCCAAGAGTGCTGCGATGATTTCGCCAACGCTCCAGCCACGCACCAGACCGACAGCAGCCGTGATCAGCAGACTGAGGATCAAACCGCCATACACGCCTTCCCAGCTCTTGCCCGGGCTGACTTTAGGGGCCAGCTTGCGTTTCCCGAACTTGCGCCCGGAAAAGTAAGCGCCGATGTCAGCGCCCCACACCAGCACCATGACCGCCATGATCAGCCAGTTGCCCAGCGCCATCGCCTTGATCAGCACCAGCCCTTGCCAGGCCGGCAGCAAAATCAGCAGGCCAATCACCAGCTTGGTCAAGGTTGCCGACCAGCGCTCGGCCGACTCAGGAAACGTCAGTACCAGCCAGGTTGCAGCGCCCCACCACAAAATTGCGGCGCCCAGCACCCAGGGCGCCAGATCCGGGAAGACGTACAAACCAAACAGCAGCAGGGCCACGAATACTGCAAAAGCCACCCGCGCCAATTGAGCTTCGAAGCCCGCCAGACGCGCCCATTCCCAGGCACCCAAGGTCACAACCAGGCCGATAAACAGCGCAAAGCCAGACCCTTCAAGCAGGAAAAACCCGCACAAAGCGATGGGCAGCAATATGAGTGCAGTAATGATGCGTTGTTTAAGCATTAAACCCGGGCTCCAGCTTCAACCTGCTCACTCGTTTTACCGAAGCGACGCTGGCGAGAAGCGAAATCAGCCAGCGCATTGCGCATGGCTTCGTGTTTGAAGTCCGGCCAGAACAGGTCGGAGAAGTACAGTTCGGCATACGCCAACTGCCACAGCAGGAAATTGCTGATGCGGTGCTCGCCGCCTGTGCGGATGCACAGGTCAGGCAAAGGCAGATCGCCAGTCACCAGACAGTTTTGCAACAGGCCCGGGGTGATGTCTTCAGGCTGTAAATGCCCCGCCTGAACTTCACGCGCCAGGCGCTGTGCGGCCTGCGCAATGTCCCACTGGCCGCCGTAGTTAGCGGCAACCTGCAGTACAAAGCGATCAGGCCCTGCTGTCATCTGCTCCGCTTCACGCATCGCCGCCTGTAATTCAGGGTGGAAGCGCGAACGGTCGCCGATGATCCGCAAGCTGATGTTGTTGTCGTTGAGGCGCCGGGCCTCACGCCGTAGCGCCTTGAAGAACAAGTCCATCAAAGCGCTGACCTCAGCGGCGGGGCGCTGCCAGTTTTCACTGGAGAACGCGAATAAGGTGAGCACCTCGACCTTGGCCTCGACGCACACCTCAATCACTGCGCGAACTGCATCCACTCCCGCTTTATGCCCGGCAACACCCGGCAGAAAGCGTTTTTTCGCCCAGCGATTATTACCATCCATGATGATCGCGACGTGGCGCGGCACCGATGATGGCTCTGTCTGCTTGGTCTTTTCCATAAAACGCCCAGACCCTTATACGGCCATCAGGTCCGCTTCTTTCGCCTTGGTAGCCGCATCAATGTCTGCCTCGGCCTTGTCGGTCAGCTTCTGAATATCAGCAGCGGCGCGACGCTCTTCGTCTTCGCTGATTTCTTTGTCTTTAACCAGTTTTTTCAGCTCGCTCAACGCATCGCGACGGATGTTGCGAACAGCAACACGCGCGTCTTCAGCGGCGCTACGAGCTTGCTTGGTGAAACCTTTACGGGTTTCTTCAGTCAAGGCCGGCATGGAGATCAGCAGCAGCTCACCCAGGTTGGTCGGGTTGAGGTTCAGGCCAGCGCTCTGGATAGCCTTGTCGACCGCGGCCAGCATGTTGCGCTCAAACGCCACAACTTGCAGGGTACGCGAGTCTTTTACCGTTACGTTGGCAACGCTGCTCAACGGGGTATCGGCGCCGTAGTAAGGCACCATCACGCTGCCCAGGATGCTTGGGTGCGCTTTGCCGGTGCGGATCTGGCCAAAAGCATGGGCCAAGGATTCCAGCGACTTCTGCATGCGCGTTTGAGCGTCTTTTTTGATTTCATTGATCATTGTTGAACTTCCTCGATCAGAGTCCCTTCAGCGCCGCCATGGACAATATTCAGCAAGGCGCCGGGCTTGTTCATATTAAATACACGCAATGGCATTTTATGGTCACGGCACAGACAAATGGCCGTAAGGTCCATAACACCCAGTTTGCGATCCAGTACTTCATCGTAAGTCAGATGTTCGAACTTCTCGGCATGCGGGTCTTTAAATGGATCTGCGGTGTACACGCCGTCAACCTTGGTTGCTTTAAGCACCACGTCAGCGTCGATTTCAATAGCACGCAAGCAAGCAGCAGAATCCGTTGTAAAGAACGGATTACCGGTGCCTGCAGCGAAAATCACCACATCTTTAGCGTTCAAATGACGCATTGCCTTGCGACGATCGTAATGATCAGTCACACCAACCATCGAAATAGCCGACATTACGATGGCAGAGATATTCGCACGTTCCAGCGCATCGCGCATGGCCAAGGCGTTCATCACGGTTGCCAGCATGCCCATATGGTCGCCAGTCACTCGATCCATACCGGCCGCGCTCAGGGCAGCACCGCGGAACAGGTTGCCACCACCGATCACCAAACCTACCTGGACGCCGATGCCGACCAGTTGGCCCACTTCCAGCGCCATGCGGTCGAGTACTTTGGGATCGATCCCGAACTCTTCAGAGCCCATCAGGGCTTCACCGCTTAGCTTGAGTAGGATGCGTTTATAGCGAGTTTGATAACCAGCGCCCTGCTGAGCCATTGCGAATCTCTCCTGCCGCGTTTTAAAAAAATCTGTGCGAGGCCACTTTCAGCCCGCGCTTACTCTAGCGTGGCGCTGCACAGCAGCACCATCGGAACACGACTTATGCAATCGGTTCCGCAAGAAAAGGTAAAACCCTCTCCCATTTGAAAAGAGGCTGCGCGCGTGAGCGGGCAGCCTCTTCGGGTCGACAGTGTAAAACTGTCTTATTGCTTGGCTGCAGCCAGCTGAGCAGCAACTTCTTCAGCGAAGTTGTCGACTGGCTTCTCGATGCCTTCGCCTACTTTGAAGTAAGTGAAGGAAACGATTTCAGCGCCGGCTTTCTTGGCCAGCTCGCCAACTTTGATCTCTGGGTTCTTAACGAAAGCTTGCTCAACCAGGCTAGCTTCGGCCAGGAACTTGCTGATGCGGCCTTTGATCATGTTTTCAACGATGTTTTCTGGCTTGCCGGCAATCTTGTCAGCATTGAGGCTCAGGAACACCGCTTTTTCACGCTCGATCGCGTCTTCAGAAACTTCCGAAGGCAGCAGGAACTCTGGGTTGCTTGCAGCAACGTGCATAGCGATGTCTTTGGCCAGCTCAACGTTGCCGCCTTTCAGAACAACAGCTACACCGATTTTGTTGCCGTGCAGGTAACCACCGACAACGTCACCTTCAACGCGAACCAGGCGACGGATGTTGACGTTTTCGCCAACTTTGCCGACCAGTACCAGGCGAGCAGCTTCTTGAGCTTCGATCAGAGGCTCAACAGTGGTCAGCTTGTCAGCGAATGCTTTTTCAACGCTGTCAGCAACGAATGCTTTGAAGTCGTCCTGCAGGGCCAGGAAGTCAGTCTGCGAGTTCACTTCCAGCAGAACTGCGGATTTACCGTCTTCCTTCAGAGCGATTGCGCCTTCAGCAGCAACGTTGCCTGCTTTTTTGGCAGCCTTGATGGCGCCGGAAGCACGCATGTCGTCGATGGCTTTTTCGATGTCGCCGCCAGCCTTGGTCAAGGCTTTCTTGCAATCCATCATGCCTTCGCCAGTACGCTCACGCAGTTCTTTAACCAACGCTGCAGTAATCTCTGCCATTTCAAAATTCCTCTTGGATAGGTTTTCAACCATTCCACCCGACCGAACGGGCGTTCAATTCGTATGAAGCCTGCCTCGAGGCTCCCAGCCAGCCGCATTCTGATACAGCAATGACGAGAGCATGTCCAACAAATGGATTTCGAGGTGGCAAAAAGGGGGCCAAGCCCCCTTTTTGCGCACTGAGTAAACGCTAGGCGTTAGTTACTCAGCCTTCAACTACCGCTGCAGCTGGAGCTTCTTCGACGAAAACGTCGGTGCCGCCAGCAACGTGGTTGCGGCCACGGATAACAGCATCAGCCATCGCACCCATGTACAGCTGGATAGCGCGGATTGCGTCATCGTTGCCCGGGATGATGTAGTCAACGCCTTCTGGGCTGCTGTTGGTGTCGACAACGCCGATTACCGGGATGCCCAACTTGTTAGCTTCGGTGATCGCGATGCGCTCGTGGTCAACGTCGATAACGAACAGTGCGTCTGGCAGACCGCCCATGTCCTTGATACCACCCAGGCTACGATCCAGCTTTTCCAGATCGCGAGTGCGCATCAGCGCCTCTTTCTTGGTCAGCTTGGCGAAAGTACCGTCTTCTGCTTGAACTTCAAGGTCACGCAGACGCTTGATGGAAGCACGGATGGTTTTGAAGTTGGTGAGCATGCCGCCCAACCAGCGGTGATCCACGTACGGCGAGCCGCAACGTGCTGCTTCTTCAGCAACGATCTTGCCAGCGGAACGCTTGGTGCCGACGAACAGAATCTTGTTTTTGCCCTGGGCCAGACGCTCTACGAAAGTCAGAGCTTCGTTGAACATTGGCAGGGTTTTTTCAAGGTTGATGATGTGGATCTTGTTACGCGCGCCAAAGATGTATTTACCCATCTTCGGGTTCCAGTAACGGGTTTGGTGACCGAAGTGCACACCGGCCTTCAGCATATCGCGCATGTTGACTTGGGACATGGTAGTTCCTTAATAAGTCGGGTTAGGCCTCCACGTATCCCAACGACCAACCAGCAGCTTCAAGCTGAAGGCACCCAGGTCATCGTGTCGATACGTGTGTGGGTTTGTGCTCTGCGGGCTATACCCGCAAAGCGGCGCATTTTATATCACAAGACACCTAAAAAACGAAGCGCGAATTCAGACTTTATTGCTAAGCCGTTGTCGCACAAGGATTTGCGCCCTGTAGGAGGGGCCGCCCCGTCTTCGACGCCGCGCTGTCGCGCAGCAAACAGGCCGCCGAGTATCTTCAGCATCCCC
>NZ_WIWK01000089.1:0-25920 GCF_009600165.1 Pseudomonas sp. FSL R10-0399 | reverse complement strand
CTACTGGGCAGCAAGCATGCCAGCACACCGGCCGCCTGCACCCACAGCGCGGCCATCAGCCACAGGCGAGTGGTGCGCGGCGAGGGCCGGTGAAAGCTGATCAGCACCACGCCAATGGCCGCGCACAGGCCGAAAGCTGGCCAGAACAAATCGGCTTGCCATTGACCGCGAAATTGCGCGTTGGCCATTTGCGACAAAAACGTCGCCGGAATGATGTACCCCAAGCCATACAGCGCATAAATGGCCCCCAGGCGGGTGATGCCGGGGTGGCGCGGACTTGTGGTCGCCGTCTGCACGTGCGGAGCAAGGCCATTGGCGGGTGGCAGGATCGGCATGATCACCAGCAGCATGAGCAAGGCGGCCACCGCGTAGATCAGCCACAACATGGACGAGTTTTGCCCCTGAACGTTGGCAAACAGTGCGAGCAAGCCGGTGAGCACCACGCCAATGCCGGGTCCGGCGAACACCAGGGCGCCCAAGCGCGGGCGGTTAGCGCTGACCGCGATCTGCTGGCTGAGCGCGGTGATCATCACCATCACCCAGGCGCTCGCCACCCCGGCGCCAAAGCGCAGTAGCAAATGCGGCCAAAAGCCTTGTGCCCAGTACGAAATCAGCGTCAGCACCACACACAGCCATAAACCGGTGTGCAGTCGGCCACGGACTTGCTCCGGGCGTCTGGCACGAATGGCGTCCAGCGCGCCGATCAGATAGCCCAGATAGTTGGCGGCGGCAATCAGCCCGGCGCCGGTCAGGTCGATCTGGCCTTCGCTGATCAGGTGCGGCAGTTGCGGAGTGAGTGAAAAACGGCCAATCCCCATGGCCATCATGAGTGCGATAAAGCTGGCGAGTAAGCGAGTCAGGGCTGACATGCTGTTGATTCCCGGGCAGTGACAATGACCGTCAGGCTAGCGGTGATTGACTTTCTATAAAATTGAATAATAGTGAGTGACTTGTTCAGTTTTGGAGAATAGCGTGGAATTCAGCCAATTACGGATTTTTCAGGCCGTGGCCGAAGAAGGCTCGATCACCCGTGCAGCTGAACGTCTGCACCGCGTGCCTTCCAATCTGTCGACCCGGCTCAAACAACTTGAAGAGCAAATGGGTGTCGAGTTGTTCATGCGTGAGCGCCAGCGCTTGCAATTGTCCCCAGCGGGCAAAGTGCTGCTCGATTACACCGCGCGCCTGTTCGCCCTGCGCGATGAGGCGCTGGGTGCGGTACAGGGCGGCGTGCCGTCCGGCAAATTCACCCTTGGCACGATGTACAGCACCGCGGCGATTCATCTGCCCGCTTTGCTGGCCCGCTACCACCGCGCCTACCCGGCGGTGAACCTGCATGTACAGTCGGCGCCGAGCGGGGAATTGCTCGAAGGTTTGCTCACCGGGCGTCTGGATGCGGCGCTGGTGGATGGCCCACTTGAGTTGGCCGGGCTCGATGGCGTTGAGTTCTGTGAAGAGCAACTGGTGATGATCAGCGATCTGGATCATCCACCTATCACCCGCGCCCAGGACGTGCAGGGGCGTGAGGTGTTCGCCTTCCGTCAGGGCTGTTCGTATCGCACCCGCCTTGAGGCCTGGTACGCCAGCGACCGGGCGGCGATGGGCCGCGTGATGGAGATTGAGTCCTATCAGGGCATGTTGGCGTGCGTGGTGGCAGGGTCGGGTGTGGCGTTGATGCCAGCCTCGATGCTGGCCAGCTTGCCGGGCCGTGAAAGTGTCGGCGTACATCCCTTGAAACAACCTTTTGCCTCTGCCACTACGTGGTTGATGTGGCGAAAGGGCATGCTGGGCGCCAACTTGAATGCGTGGATAACGTTGCAGCAGACGGCGTCCGTTAAAAGCGACGTAGAAGTTGCAGCACAACGCGCATCGGCCTGACTTGAAAAGAGGAGGATTAGCCTAAAGTTCATTGACCTTAAGCAAGCATCTTGTAGGACTTAGGACTATTATCTGTACGAAGCGACCAAGGAATCCGGTCGTAAGTGTGGCCCCAAGGGGGAAATATGAAAGACAAACTGAAAAACTGGCTGCATGACGTCGGCGTTGCACTGGGCCTGATTGAGCCTCCGCTGCAACCTATTCCGATCCCTGTCGAAGACCCGCGTCGCCGTCCGCAACGTCGCCGTTAAGACGGTGGCAGCGTAAGCGCCTGATATCGAAAAAAACGGGCACGACCTCCGACGTCGCGCCCGCTGAAGAAAGTGGGTATCAGGCAGCGCTGGCCACTGTGGCCGGGCGCCGATCCAGCAAGCTGACCACGATAAAGCTGATAAGCCCTACAGCCAGGCTGTAGTAGATAGGCGTGTTGGCGTCCAGACCATCCTTGATCATAAAAATCAGCGCCGTGATAAAGCCCAGGCTCATGCTGCTGATGGCGCCTGCCGTCGTGGCGCGCTTCCAGTAAATCGCCCCGATCAATGGCACCAGCATGCCGCCAACCAGCAGGTTGTAGGCCAGCGTGAGGGCGCTGATAACGTCGCTTACCACCAAGGCAATCGCCAGCACCACAAGGCCTGTGAGCATGGTGAACAGGCGGTTGATCTTCAGGCTCGATTGCTTGCCGCCGCGCAGCTTGGGCAGCAGGTCTTCGGTCAATACGGTGGAGGCGGCGAGCAAGCCGGCACTGGCGGTGGACATCATGGCGGCCAGGGCGGCAGCAATCACCAGCCCGCGAATGCCGTCCGGCAGCGAAACCTTAACGATGGCGGCGAACGCGTTGTTGACGTTGCCCAGGTCCGGGATCAGCACATGGGCTGCCATGCCGATCAGGGCACAGGTCAGGCCGTAAAGGATGCAGTAGAACCCTGCGAACGTACCGGCGTACTTGGCCACCTTGTCAGTTTTGGCGGTAAACACGCGCTGCCAAATGTCCTGACCGATCAGAATGCCGAAGAAGTAAATCATGAAGTAGGTGACGATGGTTTCCCAGCCGATGCTGGTGAAGCTGAAGTTCGACGCTGGCAGTTTGCTCACCAGCTCATCCCAGCCGCCGACACGGTACAGACAGATCGGCAGTAGCACGAACATCAGGCCCACGGTCTTGATCACGAACTGCACGATGTCAGTCAGGGTCAGTGACCACATCCCGCCAATGGTCGAATACACCACCACCACGCCACCGCCGAGCACCACCGATACCCAGAACGGCAGGCCGAACAACACTTCAAGCACGGTGCCGATCGCCAGAATGGAGGTCACGCCGATCATCAGCGCGTAAGCCAGCATAATCACGGCACTCGCCTGGCGCGCCATCGGGTTGTAACGTTTTTCCAGCACTTGGGTCACGGTAAAGATTTTGAGTTTGAGCAACGGCTTGGCCAGGAACAGATTGAGCGCGATGATCCCGCAACCCAGGGCCGCACACAGCCAGAAGCCTGAAATCCCGTGTACATAACCCAAACGTACAGTACCGACGGTTGAAGCACCGCCCAGCACCGTGGCGGCCATGGTGCCCATGTACAGCGTCGGGCCCAGGTTGCGCCCGGCGACCAGGTATTCTTCGTGGGTTTTTGCCTTGCGCATGCCGTAGTAACCCAGCACCAGCATTGCAGCAGCGTAGATAAGGACGACTATTAGGTCTAAAGCCATGATGGCGAGTCTCCGATTATTTTTTTTATGAGGCGATCAGGCGATGGGTGGCATCACCGCTGTTTCGGGTGTGGCGTTGGGTGTATTGCGTGGCGCGCGCGTTGCCCAAAAACAGGCGAAATACATCCCTGAGTCCGGTTCGGCGTGCGTTGTTCGGAGTCGGGTTAACTCCTGGTGAATTAATGTGGCCCGCATTATTGGGGCTGTTTTTATTATTCATGATCATCTCCGATCACACTGGCTAAGGGGGCGGCAGCCTTTCCGACAAAGCGGACAAACATTCGTAACAGGCCAGCCAAAGGCCTTTTGTTCTTGTGTGCTGACTCAGGTCTTGAAGACCGGAGCCGCGCGATCCTGGCTAAAGAATTGCTCCCCTTGCATGCGCCGCTCGCTGGCCGCGTCATGCACAAAAAACGGCCCGGTCAGCCGGCAGGCCGGCGAGGGCGCTGTTCGAGGTGCGCGATGGCACCTCGAACCCTTTATCCCGTCTGGAGGCGGGGTTTAGCGATGAGTGACTCCCGGCAAGACGCAGAGCATTTCGTACAGCAAGTTCGCGCCCAGCAGTGAGGTATTGCCGGTGGTGTCGTAAGGCGGCGAGACTTCTACCAGATCGCAACCGATCAGGTCGAGGCCTTGGCAGCCGCGAATAATCTCAATCGCCTGAATGGTGGTCAGGCCGCCGATTTCCGGGGTGCCGGTGCCAGGCGCCCAGGCCGGGTCGATGCCGTCGATATCAAAACTCAGGTACACCGGGCCATCGCCGACTTTTTCGCGGACTTCAGCCATCAACGGGGCCAGCGACTTGTGCCAGCACTCTTCGGCCTGCACCACACGGAAGCCCTGTTTGCGGCTCCAGTTAAAGTCTTCAGCGGTATAGCCCTGGGCGCGCAGGCCGATTTGCACGACACGGTCACAGTCCAGCAAGCCTTCTTCAGCGGCGCGGCGGAACGTGGTGCCGTGGGCAATTTTTTCGCCAAACATGTGATCGTTCACATCGGCGTGAGCATCGATATGCACCAGGCCGACCTTGCCGTGCTTTTTGTGAATGGCGCGCAGGATCGGCAGGGTAATGGTGTGGTCGCCACCCAGCGTCAACGGGATCACGTTGTGCTCGAGGATGTCATCGTAGGCTTCTTCGATGATGCGTACGGCGTCCAGCAGGTTGAAGGTGTTGATTGCCACGTCGCCGATATCCGCGACCGACAGCGAGTCGAACGGGGCAGCGCCGGTGGCCATGTTGTAAGGGCGGATCATCACGGATTCGGCGCGGATTTCGCGAGGGCCGAAACGGGTGCCTGCGCGCAACGACGTACCGATGTCCAATGGCACGCCAACAAAGGCGGCATCCAGACCGGCGGCGGATTGCAGATGGGGCAGGCGCATCATGGTGGCAATGCCGGCGAAGCGCGGCATTTCATTGCCGCCCAGTGGTTGGTGAAGAATTTTATCCACGGGAAAGACCTCGTCGTTTGTTGTGGTTATGGCGGTCGATTCTGCGAAAGGCCAGCGGCGGGAAGAATCCCTACAGGCAAATACTTAGTTCAGATTTTTCTAAACTAATGCGCGGCCTCGAGTTAGACTCCGAGCCTAAAATATGCGCGCCACGGTTAGGAGCGAGCTTGTCTCGCGATCTTTTGATTGTGAAAAGATCGCGAGACAAGCTCGCTCCTACCGTGAAAAGTGAGTCATTCATGGCCAACGCTTTACCAGATCTAAAACTATTGCGAATCTTTGCCAGTGTGGTCCGGCACCAGGGTTTCGCCACGGCGCAGCAGGAACTCAACCTGTCGACGTCGGCCATCAGCACCTACATGAGCCAGCTGGAGGCCAATCTGGGGCTGGTGCTGTGCCATCGGGGGCGCGGCGGGTTCAGCCTCACCAGCAAGGGCGAGCTGTTTCACCAGGAAACCCTGCGTCTATTGGGCGAGCTGGAAGGCTTTGAGCAGTACGCCGCCGCGCTCAAGGGTGAACTGCGCGGCACCTTGAACCTGGGGGTGATCGACTCCACGGTCAGCGACAAAGCCTTGCCCTTTGCCGAAGCCATTGGCGCCTACAGTCAGGAGCACCCGGCGGTGCACTTGCACCTGTCGGTCATGAGCCCTTACGAATTGCAGCTCGGAGTACAAGACAACCGGCTTGATCTGGCCATCGGTGCGTTTTCGTCGCGCATGAGCGGTCTGGTTTATCAGCCGCTGTACCGTGAACAGCATTGGCTGTATTGCAGCACGCGGCATCCCTTGTTCGCTGAGCGGCGAATCCCCGAGCCGGTGATTACTCAGCAACGCATGGTCGGGCGCGGCTACTGGAGCCAGGCCGAGCTGGCGCGGCACGGCTTTAAACATAGCGCGGCCACCGTCGACAGTATGGAAGCCCAACTGATTCTGGTGCTCTCCGGTGCCTACATTGGTTACTTGCCCGAGCATTACGCCGAGCCGTGGGTCGAGAAGGGTGACTTGCGCGTGCTGCTGCCGGCGACCTTTGGTTATCAGGCGCCGTTTTCAATGATTGTGCGCCGTGGCCGTAGTCGTGAGCCGCTGATTCAAACGTTTCGCGACCTGCTCAAAGCGCAGCTAAATCAACCTTGAAGAGAGCGTTATCGCTATGTCCCGTGCCCAATGCCCTCGTTGCTTGCGCCCGCAAACGCACTGCCTGTGCGACTTGATCCCACAGCTGGACAGCTACACCCGCGTCTTGCTGTTACAGCACCCCAGTGAAGTCAATCATGCGCTGAACACCGCGCGGTTGGCGGCTCTGGGGCTGACCAACGCTGAACTGCGGGTGGGCGAAGTGTTTGAGGATTTGCACACGCTGCTCAACCCGCCGGGGTATCAGGCGCGGTTGTTGTTTCCGGGGGAGGGTGCGCAACCGCTGCAAGCGGATGCTGCGGCAACTGAAAAGTTGCTGTTGGTGGTACCCGATGGCACATGGCGCAAGGCGCGCAAATTGCTGCACCTCAACCCGTTGCTGGCCCAACTGCCGCGGGTGACCTTACCCGAGGGCGCGGTGTCCCGTTACCGCCTGCGCAAGGCGCCGGGGCCTGGGGCTTTGTCGACCGTGGAAGCCATCGTTCAGGCGCTGGATATCCTCGAAGCTCCGGCGTCCTATGCACCGCTGCTGCGCCCGTTTGAAGCGCTGATCGAAGGGCAGATCGAAGCCATGGGCGCCGACACCTACCAACGCAACCACGTCACAGAACCCCCTCTGTAGGAGCGAGCTCGCCTCGCGATCTTTTGATCTTTAAGGTTTTTCCAGGGTTTTCTGGCGCAGGATATAAAGGCTCACCAGCACCGCGCTGAGCAGCATAAACCCTCGCGCCCATGGCAATGGCACCAGGTAGCAGGACACGCCAATGCTCAGCCACATCAAACCAATGGCGTAGACCTTGGCCTTGAGCGGGATGCCGTTACCGTCGAGGTAGTCGCGGATCCAGGGCCCCAGTCGAGGGTGTTCGACCAGCCACTGGTAAAACCGTGGGGAACTGCGCGCAAAGCAGGCGGCAGCCAAGAGCAGAAAGGGGGTGGTGGGCAGTACCGGCAGGAAAATCCCCAGAACCCCCAGCGCTACGCTCAGCCAGCCAATGGCAAACAGAACGTAACGCAGCAGCCGCGAACGGCTGCTGAACGAGGGGCCGGGCATTGAATCAGTGGTGACGCGGCTTGAGGATGGCCGGTTTTTCGTCAGGGACATGGCACAGCAGGTACAGGGCGGTCAGGGCTTCCGGGATCTGCACGATCATGTCGTCCATCAGGTTGGCGTCCTGAGCGATATCGGCGAATTCTGGCTGGTCGTCGAACAGGCCAGAACCGACCATGATCGGCAGCAGCATTTCGCTGACTTCTTCTTCGGCGCTTTCGAACCAGGCCTCTTCGCGCAGGAACACGCCTTCCATAAAGCCGATGCACCAGCCGCGCAGATCGGAATCATCCGGCTCGTCGCCCAGGTCCAGTTCACACGGCAGTTCGAATTCTTCGTCCGAGGCCAGCTGGCGAGCGATATGTTCCTTGAGCTTAACCAGGGAACCTTCGATCTCTTCGCGCTCGGCGTCGTCTTTGTAGTTCGGGGTTTCAGAGAAAATGGCGTCGATCCACTCACGCTCAGGCACGACATCAGCGCAGATGGACAGGGCAGTCAGGTAGCCGTGAGTGGCTACGTAGTCCAGCGCCTCGTCATGCAGCTCGTCAGCGTCGAGGAAGGCTTGCAGGCGGGTTAGTTGCTCAGCGAAGGACATTAAGGGACTACCTAGAAAATAAACAATACCGAATTCTAGGCTTTCTTGAGCGCCCAAGCCAGTCGTTGCGCACATTTGCCATTACTTCCCGGTGATCGGTACTGCAATCACAGCGCCCTGTAGGGTGGAGTGCTCGGGTATACTGCCGCGTTTTGTGATGCCCTGCGGTCAAGACAGCGGCTCCAGCGCTCTGCGCCCAAGGGTTTAAACGCCGCTTGAGGCCGCGCCGGGTCCTGCTGACGCAGGGGTGTTTCGGCGATTTCTGGAGTTTCTATGCTCGAACAGGCTCAACGCGTACTCAAAGACATCTTCGGCTACGACAGTTTCCGTGGCCGTCAGGGTGACATTATTGAGCGCGTGGCCAGTGGTGGCGACGCTTTGGTGCTGATGCCCACCGGCGGCGGCAAGTCCTTGTGCTTCCAGGTCCCGGCGCTGTTGCGTGACGGCCTTGCGGTGGTGGTCTCGCCGTTGATCGCCTTGATGGATGATCAGGTCGCCACGCTCGAAGAGCTGGGCGTCGCCGCCGCCTCCCTGAACTCGACATTGAGCGCCGATCAACAGCGCGACCTGGCCAACCGGATCCGCCGTGGCGAAGTCAAAATGCTCTACCTGGCGCCAGAGCGTCTGGTTCAGCCGCGCATGATGGCCTTTCTGCAGAGCCTGGACATCGCCCTGTTTGCGATCGACGAAGCGCACTGTGTGTCGCAGTGGGGGCATGACTTCCGTCCGGAGTACCTGCAACTGGGCCAGTTGGCCGAGATGTTCCCCCATGTACCGCGCATCGCCCTGACCGCCACCGCCGACAAACGCACCCGCGAAGAAATCGTCACCCGCCTGCATTTGCAGAATGCGGAGCGTTTTTTGTCCAGCTTCGACCGCCCCAACATTTTTTACCGCATCGTGCCCAAAGAGCAGCCGCGCAAACAATTGCTGGCGTTTCTCTCGGAACGGCGCAGTGATGCGGGCATCGTCTATTGCCTGTCGCGTAAAAAGGTCGACGAAGTGGCGCAGTTTTTGTGCGACCAGGGCTTCCCGGCCTTGCCGTACCACGCCGGTCTGCCCAACGAAACCCGTGCCGCCAACCAAAAGCGCTTCCTCAATGAAGAAGGGCTGATCATGGTGGCGACCATCGCCTTTGGCATGGGCATCGACAAGTCCAACGTGCGCTTCGTGGCGCACCTGGATCTGCCCAAATCCCTTGAGGCGTACTACCAGGAAACCGGCCGTGCGGGCCGTGATGGCTTGCCCGCAGATGCCTGGATGGCTTACGGCCTGCAAGACGTAGTGATGCTCAAGCAGATGCTGCAAAACTCCGAAGGCGACGAGCGCCACAAGCGTCTGGAGCATCACAAGCTCGACGCGATGCTGGCTCTGTGCGAAGAAACCCGCTGCCGCCGTCAGACCTTGCTTGCGTACTTTGACGAAGACATGCCCCAGCCATGTGGGCATTGCGATAACTGTGTCGACGGCGTGCAAACCTGGGACGCCACAGAACCGGCGCGTCAGGCGTTGTCAGCGATTTATCGTACCGGCCAGCGTTATGGCACCGGCCACCTGATTGACGTGTTGCTGGGCCGCGAAAACGAAAAAACCCGCAGCATGGGCCATCAACACCTGTCGGTCTTCGGCGTAGGCAAAGCCCGATCCGAGGGCGATTGGCGCACCTTGTTCCGCCAACTGGTTGCCCGTGGTCTGGCCGACATTGATATCGAAGGCTACGGCGGTTTGCGTTTGAGCGACACGTGCCGGCCTTTGTTGCGCGGCGAAGTGACGCTAGAGCTGCGTCGCGAGCTCAAGCCGCAAACCACGGTCAAAAGCAGTTCTGCCAGCCCGGCCAGCCAACTGGTGCGTGGCGACGAGCGCGAGCAGTGGGAGGCCCTACGTGCCTTGCGCCGCAAGCTGGCCGAAGAGCATGGCGTACCGCCTTACGTCATCTTCCCCGACTCAACGCTGCTCGAAATGCTGCGCAGCCAGCCGACGTCGCTGGCCGACATGGCCAAGGTCGGCGGTATTGGTGCGCGCAAACTGGAGCGCTACGGCGAGGCGTTCCTCGAAGTGTTGGGCGGGCAGGCCGAGGCGCCGAAAGTGGTCGCGGACATCCGTCACGAACTGATCAGCTTGGCACGCGCCGGCATGACCCCGCTGCAGATTTCCGGGCAATTGCAGTGCTCTGAAAAGAACGTTTACACGCTGCTGGCCGAAGCCATTGGGCGTCAGGAACTGTCGCTGGAGCAAGCGCTGGACTTACCCGAAGAGCTGATGGAAGAAGTGCAGGACGCGTTTCTGGACGGTGAGGGCGAGTTGCCAAGCGTGGCCAGTATCGCTGAACAGTTCAAAGGTCGAGTGCCGGAAGGCGTTCTTTATTGCGTGCGCGCCGCCCTGCAATCCGAGTTCGAAATGTAACGGTTATTGGCATGTAACGAATTGATTGACATACAGGTCTTGCCTATGTGCAAGCTCCATGCTTAGCTGACTAACAATTGGTTTCACTCTTTTTCAGTCTAAACATTGAGTTTTTTATGCCGTTAACCGATCAACACCGTTTTGGTATGCAGTTGGCCCAAATGTCTCGTGGCTGGCGTGCGGAGCTGGATCGACGCCTGGCCGGTCTTGGCCTGTCGCAAGCCCGCTGGCTGGTGCTGCTGCATCTGGCACGATTCGACTGCAAGCCTACCCAGCGGGAATTGGCGCAAAGTGTCGGGGTTGAAGGTCCGACCCTTGCGCGTTTGCTCGACAGCCTTGAAGCCCAAGGTCTGGTCAAACGTCAGGCGGTGCTGGAAGACCGCCGCGCCAAGAAAATCGAATTGAGTGAGTCAGCCTTGCCCTTGATCGCCCAGATCGAGGCCATCGCCACCGCGTTGCGTCAGGAATTGTTTGTCGGCATAGACGAAGAAGATCAGCGCATCTGCATGCGCGTACACAAGCGCATCCTGGAAAACCTCGAAAAGAACTGACTTCCCTCCCTCTACCTGTAGGAGCGAGCTTGCCTCGCGATCTTTTAAACGATCAAAAGATCGCGAGGCAAGCTCGCTCCTACAAGGGCACAGCTTAGAACGTCTGCCCCAGGTTCAAATACAACGCCTTCTGATTGTCATCGTTAATCCCGTAACTGAAATTCAGCGGGCCCAGCGGTGTATCAAAGCCAATAAAAATGCTCGCGGCATTGATGTAGCCACTGTCGAACTCGTTGTCGTTGTTCCAGGCGCGGCCGCGTTCCAGTGACGCACCGGCATACAGCGGGAAATCAAGTGGCAGGTACGAGCGCGGCGTCAGGCGCCGGTAGTAAACAGCCCGCATCAAGCTGATGTTCTGCCCCGAAATCGCATCCTCACGGAACCCGGACAACTGCCGCGCACCGCCGAGCAAAAAGCTTGAGGTCACAACATTGGCCTGGTCCAGCGTACGCCCGTAACGCCCGCCCAGAATCCAGGTGTTCGGCCCCGAACTCAAGGCCTTGTCGAGGTTGAATTCCCATTGGCGATAACGCTCGTCCGAGCCCAGCGCCGGATCGAACTGGCGGAAGTTCAAGCTGATGTCTTCGCCCGTGTGCGGGAAGTAAACGTTATCCAGCGAGTCGAACGAGTACTTCACGTCATAAAAGCCTTCGCTGAAGCTGGTGCTCGGCAAGTCACGCTCGCCGATTCGTACATCGGCCTTACCCCATGCCTCACCAACGCCCACACGGATCTCACCGCTGTTGCCGATCTGGCGGCCCAGGTTCAAGCCAAATCCATAGCGCTCAAGGCGATATTCGGCAATCGGGTCGTTATCCAGAATGGCCTCGACGTTCTGCGATTGAGCGTTGATATACGGCGCCACAAAGAAACGCGAGCCCGCATCCAGCGGTTGATAGAACTCGCTGTACAACTCTTGCTTATCGCCGATTTGCACCCGCGTCAGCCACTCGGCGCCCAGGCGGTTAATGCCATTGACCCGGTAGCTGGCGCCGAGGTTAAAGGCGCTGTCGCCGTGCATGTCATCCGAGAGGTTGATGCCCAGGCGCAGGAAATCGGTGCCGCTGCGCTTGGCACGGGCGCTGATTACCAGGGTGCGCTCCTGACCTTTGTGCACCACGCGGTACTGCACTTGATCAAAGTAATCCAGGCCGTACAGTGTGCCCATGTCCCGTTGCAAACGCGCGAGATCCAGCGGCTCACCGACCGGTTGGCGGATGTAATAGCGGATCACTGAGTCGTCGATTTTCGAGTCGTTCTCGATTTTGATCGCGGTAATCACCGGGGTCCGCTCTTCGGCGGAACGGGCGATGCTCAGTTGCGCATCGGCGGGCTGGCGCAAGCTGGCCAGACGGTTTTCAAGGATCTGTGTCGCGCGATAGCCGGCATTGATGATCTCTTCTGAGCGGCCAAAGTCGGTCGCGCCAATGCTCGCGAGCGACGGTTTGATCAGTACGTCGTCCGGTTTTAGCGTGGCCAGTTGAACCTCAGAGTTGCTGCGGGTCATCAGGGTGATGGACTGGTTAAGAATGTCGAAGACCGTGTTGAGCTCCTTGCGCCCCCGCAGTGGCGTACCGATGTCGACCACAATCACCAGGTCGACGCCCATCTCGCGGGCCACGTCCACCGGGATGTTGTCGACCATGCCGCCATCGACCAGCAACTGGCCGTTGATTTCCACGGGCGCAAACACCGCCGGGATCGACATGCTGGCGCGAATTACCTGGGGCAGGTGGCCTTTGCGGAACACCACTTTCTCGCCACTGACGATGTCGGTGGCCACGGCACGGAACGGGATGGGCAGTTTGTCGAAGTCGCGCACGTCGCTGCTGTGCGCCAGCAGGCTTTCCAGCAGCAATGCCAGGTTTTGCCCCTGAATGACGCCTAATGGCAGGCCCAGGCTGCCATCGTCACGGAAGCTGAGCTTTTGTCTGACCAGAAAATCCCGGTCATCCTGCTTGCGCCGGAACGGGACGTCCTCGCGGGCGGGGCTGTCTGACAGTGCTTCTTGCCAGTCGATACTCAAAGCGAGCTTTTCCAGCTCATCAATCTTGTAGCCCGAGGCATACAGCCCGCCGATTACCGCGCCCATGCTGGTGCCCGCGATGGCATCAATATGAATGCCTTGCTCTTCCAGCGCTTTGAGTACGCCGACGTGTGCCAGACCGCGGGCGGCCCCGCCGGACAGCACTAAACCGATTTTGGGCTGGGGCTTTTCAGCCGCCAACAGGGCCAGCGGGCTTAAATACAGAAGCAGGAAAATCAGCAGACGGCGCATCATGAATCTCTGGGCAAGCGACAAAGGCGGCTATTATAGCGGCGCCTTTAACCCCAGGAGTTTTAGAAACATGTCTGCCAGCAAGCCGCAAATTGTCATCACTTATTGCACGCAGTGTCAGTGGTTGCTCCGGGCGGCCTGGTTGGCGCAAGAGCTGCTCAGTACATTTGCTGACGATTTGCGCCAAGTGGCGCTGGAACCGGGCACCGGTGGGGTGTTTCGCATTACCTGTGACGGCGTGCAGATCTGGGAGCGCAAGGCCGACGGCGGCTTTCCCGAAGCCAAGGTGCTCAAGCAGCGGGTCCGCGATCAGATCGACCCGCAGCGTGATTTGGGGCACAACGACCGGGTTCAGTGAGCGGCTGAATCGAGCACGGCTTGTTTCGGCGTCGGGCCGCTGCTGAGGCGGCTCGACACCACAATCGCGACGATGATCAACACCCCGCCAACCAGCATGCGCAGCGTCGGGGTTTCGTGGAATATCAGCCACGCCAGGGTGATGCCGTACACCGGCTCCAGAGCGAAGACCACGGCCGCTGTGCGTGCCTTGATCACCGCCAGGCTGGCGACAAACAGGCTATGGGCCACGCCGGTGCAGAACACCCCGAGCAAGGCGATCCACAGCCAGTCCATCGGTCGAACTTCGCTCAGGCCCGGTGCCGCAAAAGGCAGCAGGCACAAAGCGACCACTGCGTTTTGCCACATCGCTGCCTGCACCGCTGGCACGCGTCCGCTGTTGGCCCGGTTATTCAGCGACAGCAGCGAAAACAGCAGGCCCGAGGCAATGGCCCAGATCAACCCTTCGGTGGCCTGGCTGGCCAGATCGAAGCTGGGGGTCACCAGAATCAGGCCGATACTGACCAGCAACACCAGAATCACCTCATTGAGGCGGATGCGCTCGCGGAAAATCAGCCCTTCGAGGATCACGGTAAATGCCGGGAAGCTGGCAAAGCCCAAGGTCGCAATCGCCACCCCGGCAATTTTGACCGAAACAAAAAAACTCACCCAATGCCCGGCCAGCAGCAAGCCGCTGATCAGCAGGTTACGCGCATCGCGCAGTGCCAGTTTTTTCCAGCGCGTGCTTTTGGCCAGTGCAGCAAAGAAGGCCAGTGCAAGCACCGCGAAACCGGCCCGGCCAAACACAATAATGGAAGCTGACGCGGCGGCGAGTTTGCCGAACACGCCGGTCAGGCCGAACATCAGTGCGCCAATATGCAGGGCGCCCAAGGCGGTACGCGGAGTCATTGCAGTCCTTAAGTCGATACAGGCAAGGCAGGCAGTCTAGGCTGTGGGCCTGGGTAGTGTCTGTCGCCAGACTCGCGTCAGTTGTCGCCAGACTCGCGGCGCAGCCTCGACGGTGACGCGCCAAATGCTCGCAGCATGGCCGCGCTGAAGGCGCTTTGCGAGGCGTAGCCGACCCGGCTGGCCACTTCGCCCATGGGCAGGGCGCTGTGGCGCAAAAGCTGCAATGCCGTGTTCAGGCGGTGCTGGCGAATGTAGTCCATGGGCGTCAGCCCGCATTCACTGACGAAGCGGCTGTGTAAACGCGCGCAGGACAAACCTGCGACTCGCGCCAGATCCATGACCTGAAGCGGGTAGGCGAGGTTTTGCTCAATATAGGCATCCAGTGCGGCAAAAGGCAGGCGGTTTGCAGTTACCGGCTCGACAGCGTTGTTCAGGCTTGCCAGCAAGAGGATCGCGCCTTGCCGGGCGATCAAGGGGTCGTTCACCGGGCTGGCGGCCAGCCAGCTCACCAGTTGGTGTTGATTGGCGTCGAGGCTCAAGTGCCCGGCGTTGTCGAGCAAGCGGCGGCTGGCGTCGGCGTGACTGCCCAGCGACTCGCCGAGCCAGTCCTGGCCCGGTACATCGAGCACCAGGCACTGGCTGCCTTGTTCGCTGCCGCAAATATGATGGGCCCCAGCCGGGATCACCATCAGGTGCTGTTGGCGCAACAGGCTGGCCCGGCCGTCGACTTCGAAGTCGAGCAGGCCGGACAAGCTGATCACCAGCTGCGCATGCTCATGGCTGTGCGCGATCACGTCCTGGCGGTAATGACGCAGTGACAGGATTTGGCCCATGCTGAACCTCTGATTGAATCAATGCCGCCAGAATGCCGGAACACACAATACAAACACGGTAATGATCTCCAGACGCCCAAGCAACATGCCAAAAGACAGAATCCATTTGGCGGCATCCGGCAAGCTGGAGAAATTGCCCGACGGGCCGATGATTTCACCCAGCCCCGGCCCCACGCCAGACACCGTACTGGCGGCGCCGGTGAGGGCGGTCATCCAGTCAAGGCCAAGCAGTGACAATGCCAGTGCAATCACGCAGATGGTGGTGGCGAAGAAGAACGAAAAGGTCAAAATCGAGCGCACGATTTCTTCGTCGAGGCGGTGCCCGTTGTACTTTTGCTTGATCACCGCACGGGGGTGAATCAGCTGGTTAAGGTTGGCCTTGAGCAGAATATAGGCAACCTGAAAGCGGAAAATCTTGATTCCGCCCGCCGTCGAGCCCGAGCAACCCCCGATAAAACCCAGGTAGAAAAACAGCATCAGCGAGAAGTTGCCCCACAAGCTGTAGTCGCCCAGGGCAAAGCCTGTAGTGGTCACCACCGACGTAACGTTTAGCGCCACATGACGAAAGGCGTCCCACCATGACATGTCGGTGGTCCACCACATCCAGGTGCCCATGACGAACCAGGTCACCACCAGCAGCCCGAGCAACCCTTGAACCTGTTGATCCTTGAACAATGCCCGACGATGGCCGCGCAATGTCGCCACATACAAGGTAAAAGGCAGGCTGCCGAGAATCATCACCACAATGGCCACCCAGTGCACCGCCGGTTGCGTCCACTTGGCCAGAGACTGGTCCGAGGTTGAAAACCCGCCAGTGGAAATCGCCGACATGGCATGGTTGATCGCGTCGAACACACTCATGCCCGCCCACCAGAACGCGAGGCTGCCGAGAATGGTGATGCCCACATAAGTCGCGACAATCAAGCGCGCCACCATGTGCGAGCGCGGCATGACTTTTTCTGAACGGTCAGACGATTCGGTCTGGAACAGGCGCATACCACCGATGCGCAGCAACGGCAGAATGGCCACCGCCATCCCGATAAAGCCGATGCCGCCGAGCCAGTGCAACATCGAGCGCCACATCAAAATACCCGGCGTCATGGTGTCCAGCCCGCTCAGCACCGTGGAGCCGGTGGCGGTAATCCCGGACATGCTTTCGAAAAATGAGTCGGTGTAACTGATGTGCTGCGTCAGCAAAAACGGCAGCGCAGCAAAAATGCACACCACCAGCCAACTCGAGACCGTGAGCAGATACATGTCCCGCGGGCGCAGGTGCACCTGCTCCGGACGGCCGGGCAGCACCAGTGCCAGACCGGCGACGAAGGTGATCAGGCTGGCCCACAGGAAGGACGGCAGATCACTCATGCGGTCAAAAATGACCAGCGTCAGCATCGGCACAGACATGCTGACCGCGAGCGTAATCAGGAAGATGCCGATTACAAAACCGATAATGCGTAAAGTCGGCAGTGCCATGAAATCAGCTCGGGATTGAAGGGGGGCGCCATTCTACCTGTGGTCTGAGCGATGTAAACCGCCAGACTTTCGATGGATACCGTTAGAATAGCCGCACATTTTCTTCAGGAGGTGGCCAATGGAGGCTCTCGACGCTTTGCTTAACCGTGTATCTGCCCCGCGCTTGCTGGACCCTGCGCCGACGGCCGAGCAACGTGAAGTCTTGTTCGCGGCCGCCTTGCGCGCTCCGGATCACGGTCAGCTGCGGCCTTACCGTTTTTTGACGGTTGAAGGTGAAGCGCGCAATCAACTGGGTGAAATCCTGGCTCAAGCGGTGCAAGGGCAGGGCGGCGAAGTGACCCAGGCGGCACTGGACAAGGCGCGGGCCATGCCATTGCGGGCGCCGTTGGTGGTAGTGGTTGTGGCGCGTTTGCAGGAGCACTTCAAAGTGCCGAAGTCCGAGCAGTTAATTACCGCCGGTTGCGCTGCCCACGCCATTGAACTGGCCGCGTTTGCCCAAGGCATTGGCGCGGTGTGGCGTACTGGCGAGCTGTCCTACAACGCTCACGTGGCCAAGGGCCTGGGTCTGGAAGACGGCGAAGAAGTGGTTGCGTTCCTGTACCTGGGCACCCCGCAGAACGAACTGCGTGATGCACCAAAAGTGAACAGCGCCGAATTCGTCAAAGCCTGGTCAGCCTAAGCGTTTACTGCAGGAGCGAGCTTGCCTCGCGATCTTTTGACCTTTAAAAGATCGCGAATCAAGCTCGCTAAGTGGCATTAGGCTCCAACGGCAACTCCAGCGTGGCAACAAACCCGCCCTGCGGGTGATTGTCCAGCAGCAACCTGCCGCCATGGCGTTCTGCCGCACGGCGGGCAATCGCCAGGCCCAGCCCATGGCCTGCCGCCGCTTGGCCCGGTGCCCGGAAGAACGGCTCGCCCAGATGCGCCAAATACTCTTTAGCCACCCCCGGGCCGTGATCGCGCACGCTGATGGCGATGTGGTCGCCCGAGCGTTGTGCGGTCAATTCAATCGGTTGTTCTGGCGGGTTGAAGCGCTGAGCGTTGCGCAGCAGGTTATCCACGGCGCGTTCGATCATGGTCGGCCAACCGCTGATGCTCAGGTCAGGCTCGGCATTGAGCTGCACTCGTTGTTCGGGGGCGGCCAGTGAGGCGTCTTTCTGGACCGTGGCGAGCAAAGGGTTCAGCTCAATGGGTTCGGCGCTGGCTTGATCGGCATCAACCCTGGCCAGCGCGAGAATTTCGCTGATCAAGGACTCCAGGCGGTCGCACTCGCGGGTCAGGCGTGGCCAGAGCTTTTCGCGTTCTTCTGGCCCGGCCCGTTCGGCCAACGCCAATGCGATGCGCAAACGTGCCAGCGGTGAGCGCAGTTCATGGGACACATCGCGCAGCAGTTGGCGCTGGCTGCCGATCAAGCTTTGCAGGCGGGCGCCCATGCGGTTGAAGTCAGTGGCCAGCACGCCAAACTCATCACGGCGTGATGCGAGTTGCGCCAGGCTGTTTTGCTGGTAGGTGGTTTGCCCCAAATCGTGCACGGCCCCGCGCAAGCGGCTCAGCGGGCGGGTGATCGACAGCGTGACCAGCAAACTGAACAAGGTCAGCACTACCAGCGCAATCCCCAGCGCGCTCAGCGGCCAGATCAGGCTTTGGCGATGCCAGGCGTCCAGCTCCGGGTGCGGGATGCGGTAAATCAGCAAGTAGGTTTCGGCGGTCTTGGGGCTGGTGTACTCGACGGTCAGGCGGCGCCACGGCAGTTGCTCCTTGCCGCGCCCTTGTCGGGCTTCCCAAACCGCAGCGCGGCGTGGAAAGGTGCCTTCCACCACCGGATCGCCACTTTCGTTAAGCACCTGGACGTCAATGTGATAACGACGCTTGCGCCGTTCGAGGAAATCCTGCGCGGCGTCTGGGCCTTGGGTTTCAAAACGTTCGGTCCACTGTTGCGCCAGATTATGCAGGCCGGGGTGGCGACTGAGGATCCAGGCGTCCTGATTGAGCATATGCCCCAACAGAATCGAGAGCCCTGCGACCAAGGCTATCGCCAGCCAAAAACTGGCCAGAATCCGCCAAAACAGTGAACGCACAGTAATTCCTCACAGGTAAATGATTGAAACGACCAAAGCCCAACGACCGGGGGGCCGTTGGGCTTGGTAACAGACTAGATTATTGCGCTTTTGGAGCCTGCTGAGCTTTCCACTCCTTGAACTGTTTCCATTCTGCTTGGCGTTCAGCGCGTTTTTTTTGCATCTCATCGAACGTTTTTTGCTGATCAGGCTTGAGCAGCGCACGAATATCGCTCTGGGTTTTCTGATGCTTGGCAGCGATTTCGTCTTTCAGCGCCTTTTGATCAGCCGCCGGGAGTTTTTCCAGGTACTTCTCAACCAGTTGTTTACGTTCGTGCATTTGCTCGCCCATCAACTTGCCGATCTGCTGGCGCTGTTCGCGGCTCAGGTCCAGTTGGCTGTAAGGGGCATCGCCGCGACCGTGCTCACCGCCGTGACGTGGACCCATTGGGCCGTCACCACCAGGCATGGCCATTGCGACGGTTGGCAGGGCTGCAGCAAACATCAGAGCAATTAGAGTCTTACGCATGGTGTGTCTCCTTAGTACGGTTCCGGTGAATCCGGATGCGCCCAGTTTAGGGAGATCAAGGTCAATGGCTGTCAGTCGAGCGTAAAGCTTAGGTAAAGACGTTTTGGGGTGAGGTTTACATAGTGTCATCAACACAACACTCAGCCTTGCTCAAACCCCGTAGTCGCTGCCGAGGCACGAGGCTGCGATGTGGGTCGCAAGACCATAGCCAAGGGCCGCTTCGCACCCCATCGCAGCCTCGTACCTCGGCAGCGACTACAGGTTCTTATGCGCTATAAAAATAGCCGCGGCTGCGCAGGGCCATGATGCGTGGGCGGCCATCGGGGTGGGGGCCGATCTTTTTGCGCAGGTTGCTCACGTGCATGTCGAGGCTGCGGTCGTACAAGGTCAGCTTGCGGCCCAAGGCAATTTGCGCCAGCTCCTGTTTGTCCAGTGGCTCGCCGGGCTGGCGCAGTAACGCCTCAAGCAGGCGGCTTTCAGATACGGTCAGGGGAATGTCATGTTCGTCGATGGTGACCACGCCCCGCGCCGGGCTGAAACACAAATCGCCCAGCTCCAGTTGGGTGGACACGGCGGCCGGGTGGCTGCGGCGCAAGACAGCGCGCAAGCGGGCGGTCAGTTCGCGAGGGTCACAGGGTTTGGCCAGGTAATCATCGGCTCCCAGTTCGAGGCCGAGAATACGGTCCAGCGGTTCGCCACGGGCCGACAGCATCAGCACGGGCAGGTCAGGGTGGTCGTTGCGCAGTTGCTTGAGCAGTTCGAGACCACTGCCGTCGGGCAGCATCACGTCCAGCACCACTGCATCGGGGCTGGCCTCGAGCAACGCCTTGCGGGCGCTCAGGCCGTCGTGGCAAGCGCGTACCTGGAAGCCTTCCTGGCTTAACCAACTGCTCAGAAGCTCACACAGCTCCTGGTCATCATCTATCAGTAACAGGTCGCTCATGTCTTACTCGATTTAGCCAGTGCCGACGCTTTGCGCGTCGGCGACCGGCAAAAAATACCGCGATTAGGGCAGGACTTTCTTGAACGGCTTGACGATGACATTGGCGTACACGCCAGCAGCCACGTAAGGGTCCGCGTCAGCCCAGGCCTGGGCAGCTACCAGTGAGTCGAACTCGGCGACCACCAGGCTGCCAGTGAAACCGGCCGGGCCTGGGTCATTACTGTCGATGGCCGGGTGCGGGCCAGCCAGAACGACACGGCCTTCTTTTTGCAGTGCTTGCAGGCGCTCAAGGTGCGCCGGGCGTGCGGCCAGGCGTTTTTCAAGGGAGTCGGCAACGTCGGTGGAAATGATTGCGTAGAGCATGTCAGTCCTCGGATTTGGTGTTGGTCGGTGCAGAATCGGTGTCATGCAGGTGGCGCGACAGATAAATACCCTGAGCAACCAGGAACAGCACGGTCATGCCCAGGCTGCCGAAGACTTTGAAGTCGACCCAGATGCTCTGATAAGTGAAGGCCACAAACAGGTTGGCCGCACCGCAGAACAGGAAGAAGCCGATCCAGGCCAGGTTCAGGCGCGTCCAGACGGCATCCGGCAGGGTCAGCGCGTGGCCCATGATGCGTTTGATCAGCGGCTTGTCGCCAATGAAATGGCTACCGGCAAACGCCACGGCAAACAGCCAGTTCACCACCGGCGCCTTCCATTTAAGGAAGGTTTCGCTGTGGAAGGCCAAGGTCAGGCTGCCAAATACCAGGCAGGCGATCAGGGTCAGCCACTGGCTCTTTTCGAGCTTGCGCTGCTTGATAAACAGAATGCCGTAAACCACCACCGAGCTGAGGATCAACATCGCTGTCGCGCTGAAGATGCCCCCGACCGTCAGGCTATGCCCGGCGAAATCAACGACGCGTGGTTCGATTTTGTAGACAACGAAAAACAGTAACAGCGGGATGAAGTCGATGAATTGTTTCACAGTGGCAGCCAGAAGCAGGATGTGGCGGCATAATAACAAACATCAATGACAGCGAAAGCGTCAGCTAGAGGTTATTAAATCCCCGTGGAAATAGACTTGCATTGCCATAGCACGGCATCTGATGGCGCTTTGGCGCCGGCGGCACTGGTTGCGCGTGCGTTCGAGAAAGGTGTGCGAGTCCTGGCCCTGACCGATCACGATACACTTGAAGGCCTCGAAGAAGCCCGCGCGGCGGCGCTGGCCTTGAACATGACGCTGGTAAACGGCATTGAATTGTCGTGCACCTGGGGTGGCGCAACCATTCATGTACTGGGCTACGGGTTTGATACTCAGGCCCCGGCCTTGCTTGAGGCCATCGCCAAACTGCACGAAGGCCGTTGGCTGCGCGCAGAAGAAATCAGCCGCAAGCTCGCCCTTAAAGGCATGCCCGGCGCGCTGGAAGGCGCGCGGGCCATTCAACAAGGCCTGGGCGACAGCGGCAATGCCCCGGCCCGTCCGCACTTTGCCGACTACCTGGTTGAGGCCGGGTACGTCAAAGACCGCGCCGATGCGTTCCGCAAATGGCTGGGCGCTGGCAAGCTGGGCGACGTCAAACAGCATTGGCCAACCCTTGAAGAGACTGTCGGCACCTTGCGTGCAGCCGGTGCCTGGGTGAGCCTGGCGCACCCGTCGCACTACGATTTCACGCGCAGCAAGCGACGTCGGCTGATTGGCGACTATATTCAAGCGGGAGGTCACGCGATTGAGGTCGTCAATGGCTACCAACCTGCCGATCAGGTGGGCAGCCTGGCGATTCTGGCGCGTGAATTTGGTCTGCTGGTCAGCGCCGGCAGTGATTTTCATGGCCCTGGAGGTTGGTCCGAGATCGGCGAATATCGCCCCGTCCCGGAAGATCTGCCGCCATTGTGGTGTCGATTCAAATATGACCAGCCTGCTGCCACCGACTGAACAGGAACATAACGTGAGTCAATTTTTCCAGATCCATCCGGAAAACCCGCAGCCGCGCCTGATCAAACAGGCAGTCGAGATCATCCGCAAGGGTGGCGTGGTGATCTACCCCACCGACTCGTCCTACGCAGTGGGATGCCAGATGGGCGACAAGTCTGCGATCGAGCGGATCAAGCGCCTGCGTAACCTGGATGACAAACACAACTTCACCTTGATGTGTTCCGGGTTGTCGCAACTGGGCTTGTTTGCCAAGGTTGATACCGAGGTGTTCCGTTTGCTCAAGACGCACACACCGGGACCGTACACCTTCATCCTCAACGCCACCCGTGACGTTCCGCGTTTGTTGCTGCACCCCAAGCGTCGCACCATTGGCATGCGCGTGCCGCAGCATCCCATTGCCCTGGCATTGCTCGAAGAACTGGGCGAGCCACTGATGAGTGTCACGCTGATCCTGCCGGGTGAAACCGAGCCGATGGAAGACCCGTACCTCATTCGCGATGTGCTGGAAAAACACGTCGACCTGATTATTGATGGCGGTTTTGGCGGCAATAAGGCCTCGACCGTGATTAATCTGGTTAATGACGAACCCGAAATCGTACGGGTAGGTTGTGGTGACCCGACGCCGTTTATGGTCGAGGCCTGATGTCAGACCTGGACGTAGTAGAAACGGTTGATGAGCAAGCCGGTGCCCAGCAAGAACTGCCGTTTGCCATGGTCTATGGCCAGGCCGTTATTGAAATGCCGATGGACCTGTACATCCCCCCGGATGCGCTGGAGGTGTTTCTTGACGCCTTTGAAGGCCCGCTCGACTTGCTGCTGTACCTGATCCGCAAACAGAACATCGACATTCTGGACATTCCCGTGGCGGAAATTACCCGCCAGTACATGGGCTATGTCGAGCTGATGAAAACCGTGCGCCTTGAGCTGGCCGCCGAGTATTTGGTGATGGCCGCGATGCTGGCCGAAATCAAGTCACGCATGCTCCTGCCGCGCTCGGCCGAGGTCGAAGAGGAAGAAGGCGACCCGCGTGCCGAACTGATCCGCCGCTTGCAGCAATACGAGCGCTTCAAGGCGGCAGCGGAAGGCATTGATGGCTTGAGCCGGGTAGGGCGCGACATCATCGTGCCCAAACTCGATGCCCCCGAAGCACGGGCGCGCAAGCTGGTGCCGGACGTCGCGCTCGAAGAGCTGCTGATGTCCATGGCCGAAGTGCTGCGCCGTACCGACATGTTTGAAAGCCATCAGGTCAGCCGTGAAGCCCTGTCCACGCGAGAGCGCATGAGTGAAGTGCTGGAGCGTCTCAAAGGCGGCGGTTTTGTGCCGTTTGTTGAGCTGTTCACCGTAGAAGAAGGGCGTTTGGGCGTGGTCGTGACCTTTATGGCCATTCTTGAGCTGGTCAAAGAGTCGCTGGTCGAGTTGGTGCAAAATGAGCCCTTCACGGCAATCCACGTGCGGGCGCGAGCCGAATAAAGAGCTGAAACCATGAATTTGACTGAACCCCGCGAACTGGCACCGCTGCTGGAGGCCTTTTTGTTGGCCTCCGGAAAGCCGCAAAGCCTGGAGCGACTGTTTGAGCTGTTTGACGAGAGCGAACGGCCTGAACCGCCCGTGTTCAAAAAGGCTCTCGATGTGCTGCGCAAGTCGTGCGATGGCCGCGCCTTTGAACTCAAGGAAGTCGCCTCGGGCTATCGCCTGCAAATCCGCGAGAAGTTTTCGCCGTGGGTCGGGCGCCTGTGGGAAGAGCGCCCGCAGCGTTATTCACGGGCGATGCTCGAAACCATGGCGCTGATTGCCTATCGCCAGCCCATCACCCGTGGCGAGATCGAAGACGTGCGCGGCGTGGCGGTTAACAGCCACATCGTCAAAACCCTGTTGGAGCGCGAATGGATCCGCGTGGTGGGCTACCGCGACGTGCCGGGTAAACCGGCGATGTTTGCGACCACCAAGGCGTTTCTGGACCACTTCAACCTGCAAAACCTCGACGATTTACCGCCGTTGGCCGAACTGCGCGAGCTGGAGCCAGACCCGATCCTCGACTTCGACGACGCCCCTGTGCCTGAGCACCTGCAAGCCCTGGCAGACGAAAGCCTGGAGCCTGAAGAGCCCAAGGACGAGACCAGCTTCCGCACCCTGCTGGTGGAACTGGACTCGATGGAAGAAGGTCTTAAAACTGACTTTGATGATCTGTTGAGGGAAGAGGCAGCAGTCAGCGTTGAGCCGCAAGCGGCAAGTGAAGAGCCAGCACCTGAACCTGAGCCAGAACCAGAGCCGCAACCTGAGGCAGAACCACGGCTCAGTGCGGCGGAGCTGGCGCGTGATCGCTTGCGTGCTGCCGTCGCGGCTCTGGAAGCGCGGGCCACCCTGAGTGAAGAAGAACTCGAAGCCCGAGCCCTGGCCGACGCTATCGAACAAGAACGCCGCGATCTCGAAGACTGACACCCTCTTGTAGGAGCGAGCTTGCCTCGCGAGCTTTTAAAGATCAAAAGATCGCGAGACAAGCTCGCTCCTACAGGGATTTTGAGAGATTCCACCATGAAAGACCCCTGCATCAGCCTCTGCAAATTCACCGATGACATCTGCATCGGCTGCGGGCGCAGCAAGCGTGAAATCAAAAGCTGGAAGAAACTCGACAAGGATGAAAAACGTGCCGTGCTGGCCGAAGCCGCCCTGCGTTTGAAGACCCTGAAGGCCACCGGCCGGCGGAAAAAGAAGTAAGTCGACGCCTTCATCACCCGACATTGATGCGCAATGACCAACATCCGCGTATGATTCGCGACCCCACGCGCTCGTTCGAGCAGCAGGGCTTAATTTTTAACACCTCAGGCCACGCCTGAGTTGACACACCGGGAGGTGCCCAGATGAGTGATCTAGACCCTAAAGACAGCCAGGAAATTGGCCCGGCAGGCGAAAAACTGCAAAAAGTACTCGCCCGTATCGGCGTCGGCTCGCGCCGCGACGTAGAAAGCTGGATCAGCCAAGGCCGCATCAAGGTCAATGGCAAGGATGCAACCCTTGGGTTGCGCGTAGATCTGCATGACGCCATCTCCATCGATGGCAAGGTGATCAAGCGTGAAGAGGCCGCCGAATCGGTGCGCCGCGTGATCATGTACAACAAACCCGACGGCGAAATCTGCACCCGTGACGACCCGGAAGGCCGTCCGACTGTGTTTGACAAGCTGCCGCGTCCAAAAGAAGGCCGCTGGATCAACATCGGTCGTCTCGACATCAATACCACCGGCTTGCTGATGTTCACCACCGACGGTGAGCTGGCTAACCGCCTGATGCACCCTTCCTACGAAATGGACCGTGAATACGCGGTACGTGTGCGTGGCGAAGTCGATGACGAAATGATCGAACGCCTCAAGGCGGGCGTGGTGCTGGAAGACGGCCCTGCGCGTTTCACCGACATCAAGCAAGCGCCAGGCGGTGAAGGCTTCAACCATTGGTACCACTGCGTGGTGATGGAAGGCCGTAACCGTGAAGTACGTCGTTTGTGGGAATCTCAGGGCTTGGTGGTCAGCCGTCTGAAGCGCGTGCGTTTCGGTCCGGTGTTCCTCAACTCTGACCTGCCGATGGGTCGCTGGCGCGAAATGAGCCAGTACGAAATCGACATTCTCAGCGCTGAAGTCGGCCTCACGCCGGTTGCCCTGCCTGAAATGAACGCCAAGAGCAAAGACAAGCTTGAGCGTATGCAGCGCAAGTCGTCACGCCCAGTACCGCGTGCTGACCGTGTTGCACGCACCTTGCGCCCGGCCAATGGTGAACCGGCTGCGCCGCGTCCAGCGCGTCAACCGCACATCGAAGGTGAGCGTCCAGGTCGTCCGGCCCGTGATGAGTCTGCCCGTCCGGCCCGCAAGCCGTCCGGCCGCACTGACCGTGT